>PUMS01000028.1 GCA_003551485.1 Phycisphaeraceae bacterium
CATCTACCGCAGACGCTCCCCCCAAGACGCGACACACCCGAACCGGCGCTGCCCCCGAGGCAGCGCCGGTTTTCTACTTCGCCATGCGATCGGGCGAGTGGCGATGGTGATGCGATTTCCGTGCCGCTGATCGCCTGCGGTCATGTCCCCGATCGCTCAGTCCCGATCCGGCGGGTCGGCACGATGGGCGGGCAGGGCGGCGGGGGTGTGAGTGGGGTGGGAGCCGTCGCCTTCGAAGCGGATGGTGAGTTGGCGCTCGGGGTCGCCGGCGAGGTAGAGCGTCTGTGTGGGGAAGGCGAAGTCGATGCCCGACTCGTTGAAGGCGCTGAGCACCTGCTTGTTGACCATCTCCGCGTGCGCGTTGTAGGCCCACCAGTCCTGGCCCTTGTCCGGGTCGAGGATGTACCAGTAGACCACCAGCAGGTTGAGGCTGTCGGCGTTGAACTCGTTGAAGAAGATGCGCGGCGGGCGGTTTTCCAGGTCGAACGGGGCCGCCACCTGCTCCTGGGCCATGATGCCGCGGAGGATATCCAGCGCCTGGTCGATCTTGTGCGGCGGGGTGTCGTAGGTCACGGTGATGTTCATGTTCCGCCGGATCGCCTGGCGGCGGGTGACGTTCTCAACCACGCCATCGATGAACTTCATGTTCGGGATCGTCACCACCGCGCCGGTGAACAGCCGCATCTTCGTCGAGCGGAAGCCGATCTCCTCGACCATGCCCGTCGATCCGTTGAACGTGATCATGTCGCCCACGGCGAACGGCCGGTCGGTCAGCACGGTGAGCGAGCCGAACAGGTTCTTGATCGAGTCCTGCGCTGCCAGCGACACGGCCAGGCCGGCGATGCCCAGGCCCGCGATCCACGCCGTCACGTTCACGCCGAAGAAGGTGTCGGCGATCACCAGGGCGAACATGATCACCAGGAAGATCCGCAGCGTCTTGCGGATCAGCGGCACGATCATCCTCTCCATCGTGCCATCGCGGCCCGCGGTCAGCTTGCGAAGCCCAAGGTCCACCAGGTCCACCAGGTTGAACAGGAACCAGCCCGTGGCGATGGTCAGCAGCAGACCCGTCACCTGCCAGGAAAACGCCGCCAGCGGCTCATCGAGGTAGATGAAGCGAAGGCCCGCCGTCAGGCCCACCGTCAGCAGCACCAGGTTCGCCGGGCCCGCCGCATCGTCGAAGATGGTGGCGCGGACATCCCAATGCTTGTCGTGCAGGCGCCGGGCGAAGGAGCGCAGCACCGTCTGAAGCAGCTTGCCCGTCAGCAGACCCGCGAAGATCAGACCCAGCAGCGCCAACCACTGCCACCAGCGGGTGTTCTCGAGGGTGTTGGTCAGCATCGAGCCGAACTCACCCACCCCCGCGACGGCCTCCTCCACCTCACCCTCGCCCGCGACCGGGGGGGCTTCATCGTCGGCTCCGCCCGGCGGCAGATCGCGGACGCTGGCGTAGAGGGCGGGCACCTCATCGAGGGTGCGGCGGCTGAAGTGCCACTGCCCGGCATCGTCGCGCAGCAGCTCGATGCGCCCATCGGGGCCGTGGCCCAGCCGTTCCCACATCCAGGCGTACCGGCCCATGTCCGGCGACAGCATCGTGTAGACCGTCTGGCCGCGCTGCTCGACCGTGGCCGCATCGGGCACCTGCTCCAGGGCCGCTTCGCCCAGTCGCTGGAGCACACCATGGAGCTGCTCAGCGCGTTGGCGCAGCGCTTCGGGCTCGAAATCATCCACCGCGGCCGGATACAGCGTCGCCAGCACCCGCTGCCACGGCGCTTCGATCCCGCGCATCGCATCGGGCATGGCCTCGAGCAACGCCGTCACCGTCTGGCGTGGGCTGGCCAGGGCGGCATCGCCGTCATCGGCATCTCCTGGAGGGGCATCGCCCGCGGCCTCGGGTTCCATCTCGGTGTGAGGCTGTGCATCAGGCCCATCCTCGGACTGCGCTTGCGCCTGCGGCAGTGGGACCGGGGGTGGTTCCGGGGGCGTGGCGGCGGCGGGCACGGCCAGCAGGAGCATTGCGGCGGCCACCCAAACGGCAAGGGGCGCAACGGGGTATCGCAACGGCCAGATCAAAGTGGTGGTCATGGTGTCGCATCCTGGTTGGGGAATCCCCCGTCCAATTTACCCGATCCGCCCCCGGAAAACCCCCCGGGCCGCAGCGGGTCCGACCCGGTCTTCTGCGCGGCTCCAGACACGGTGTGTGTAACACGTTGTGGCCATCTCATGGCCGGAACGAGGCGGCTCTGCCCTCAGGCGCGCATGTGCAGGCCCGGGACCAGGCTTTCGCCGACGGCCAAAGCCTTTTCACCCGCATCCAGCTCACCGCCGCGCTCGACCAGCTCGAGGTAGTGGGCGGGGGCGTTGCGCTGCTCGATCCATGCCAGGGACTTGCGCCGGACCGGCTCGCTCACGTCGCGGAAGCGGTCGCCCGTGCGGCGGGTCATCTGCACCAGGGCGAAGCAGGCCGAATCGGGCCACCCATCCCCCGCCACGATCCGCTCGGCCCAGGCCTCGACCACCTCGACCGGCAGCAGCACGTTGAGCGGGCCGTAAACCGGCACGCGCGAGCCGAGCCGGCCCAACGCCCAGACGATCGCCTCGTGGACGGTTCGTTGGCGGCCGCGGCCGGCCAGTTCGAAGGCCAGTTCGGCCAGTTCGAGGCGCATCGGTGGCTTGATCAGCTCCAGCGAGCCCAGCAGGCGCCAGACCTCGACGGTCTCGGCCGGGCCGTACTGGAACGCCGCGGCGGGGCCCTTGCCCGATTTGGCCCGGCCGCGCCCGCTGCGGTCGGCCGCGGCCTGGATCGACCGCAGGTACGACCGCAGCGCGGCGATCAAGGGCTCGGCCAGCGTCTGCTGCTGCCCGCCGCCAAGCCCCCCGGCGATTCGCCGCCACAGGATCCACCACTCTGCGCGGCACATCTCGTTTCGCATGAAGTGCACCGACGAGGCGAACAGCTTCCACGTCTGCTCCACCCGCCAGTCATCCACGGCCAGGCCGTAGCCCGGCCGCAGGCAGAAGCCCAGCAGGTTCAGCCATCGCGCCTCGTGGTTGGGGCTGATGAGCCTGCCGGCGGCGACCTGCATCAGCGCCTCCCAGAACCGCCGCAATGTCGCGGCGGGCCAGTCACGACGTTTCATGCCCGTGGCCTTCTCGATCTGCTTGACCAGGCTGTCGGGCGGCGGCGGGGCCGGGGCCCCCTTTCGCGGCGGGAGGAAGGTGGTGTGGATGATCCGCCGCGCGGCCGTCACCGCCTGCTCATCGAGCACGCCCTGGGCCTCAGCAGCGCCCTCATGGGCCTGAAACTGCGTCTGCGTGGCCGAGCGAACATCGAACTGAAGCTGCCACCTTCGCTGCCCGCCCTTCTCACTGCACCACAGTTCCATCGTGCCGATGGGCGTCAGCCGCGCGTGAAGGTGAACCGCGATGGCATCAGCATCGCCGCGCCGGCCGGAAGTCAGAACCGTTCGGATCGGGGGCAGCGCGGTCAAGTGCTCGGGATCGACCTCGACCAGTGCGCCGGCCGGATCGGTGGTGCGCACGCTCGAGGCATAGAGAGGAAACTCGACCGGCTGGCGGATGCGCAGCATCATCGGCTGCTGATCCAGGGCCACATCCTCTCCCTCCTCGATGCCCGCCGGCAGCAGGCACACCGCGCGCCGGGCGGCCGGCGCCTCCCCCTCCGCCCCGCCATCGCCCCCTCGCTCACCCACGCCCACGCCGATGTAATACGACCGCGCCAACCCCCCGGCGATGCGCGTGCCCTCGCCGCGCCTCACCATGCCGAAGCACGCGGCGCCGTGCGACACGGCCAGGTCCAGCCGCGGGTTGGCCAGCACCCGCGGCCGCCAGCCGCCTTCACCGAACCAGCCCTCGAGCACCTCGATCAGCCGCCGGCGCAGCAGCGGGGCCCCGAACAGGCCGCCGTTGAACAGCACCAGGTCCGGCCGCGCTGCGCCATGGGCCCGGTCGACCTCGCGGTCCTCATCGCGATGGGCACGGAGAAACGTGGCCAGGTATTTCGTGATCGCCGCGTCCGGGGCATAGGGCAGGCCGAACTCGCTCAGCCCCGACCGCCGCGCTGCCGGCGCTGCATCCAGCCCCACCCGCGGCAGGAAGCCATCGACCAGCAGTTCGATCACGCGCGGGCGCTTCACCGGCACCTGCATCGCCCCGCCGATGAGCCTAGCCCCCTCGCCGGGGATGCTCACGGTCAGTTCATCGGGCGCCTCCTCGCCCAGCATTCGCTCCTTGGCCGCGCGGGCGTTGCGAAGCAGGGCGCCCCACTGCATGGGTGACAGTGTGCGGTCACCGCCGAGCTGATGCTCGATCTCGCGGGCAAGGGCCAGGTCGAGGTTGTCCCCGCCGAGGATCAGGTGCTCGCCCACGGCGATGCGGTGGAAGACGGCATCGCCCCGCCGGTCCTGGCGCACCTCGATCAATGTCAGGTCCGTCGTCCCCCCGCCCACATCGCAGACCAGAATCCGCTCGCCCGGGTTCACCCGTTGCGGCCACTGCTCGCGGTGGCGGTCGATCCAGGCATAGAAGGCCGCCTGCGGTTCCTCCAGCAGCACCGGGCCGACCAGGCCGGCCTGCTTCGCCGCCTCGACGGTCAGCTCGCGCGCCACCTCATCGAAGGAGGCCGGCACCGTCAGCACCACCGATTGCCCGGCGATGGGGTGCTCGGGGTGGGCGTGGTCCCACGCGGCGGCGAGGTGGGCCAGGATGCGGGCGCTGGCCGCCACGGGCGAGAGCCGCTCGACATCCGCCGCGCCGTGCCAGGGAAGGATGCCCGCGGTGCGGTCGACCCCGGCATGGCTCAGCCACGACTTGGCGGAGCCGATCTGACGGTCGGGTGTCAGGGCGCCACCGTCGCGCGCGTGGACACCCACGCACGCGGGGCCCGCCTCGGTCTGCCAGGGCAGCTTCAGCTCACCGCCTTCCCACTGGCCGCGGGCGGCTTCCAGGTGGAAGCTGGGCAGCACCTCGCGGGCCTCGACCTGCCCCGGTGCGGTCACCTGCCCGATGGGGAAGCCGTCCACCCGCCACGGGCGCGTGCGGGTATCGACGTAGGCCAGGGCCGAATTGGTCGTGCCCAGGTCGATGCCGATGATGAAGCGGCTCTGGTCGCGGTCGGGCTGGGCCGGATCGGTCACGGTGCGGCCACCTCTTCGGCATCTTCACGCACGCTGAACTCGAGCTTCCAGCGCCGGTCGGATTCGGTGCTGACGCACCACAGCTCGAACACGCCAAGCTCGGTGATTCGGCTCTGGAACGTCACGGGGACGAACTCTTCCCCGCCGGCCTCCTCGGCCTCGAGCGTGGCCTCGAGCGGATCGGTCTCCTCCAGTTCATCCTCACCCCAGCGCGGCAGCAGATCGCCGGGCCGGTCCTGCTTTCTCACCGCGGAGCTGAAGAAGCGGAAGTGGGCCGGCTCGCCCACCACCAGGCCGAACGGCTCCGACGGCACCGCCACCTCGGTGCCCTCCTCCATGCCGAACGGCACCACGCACAGGGCCTTGAGCGGCCGCGGGGCACCGGGCACGGCAAGGCCGGCGGTCTCGATGCCCACGTAGTAGGACCGTGCCGTGCCGCCGCGGATGCGCACCCCACCGTGCTCGCGGGTGCGGGCATAGTGCGCTGCGCCGCGGGCGACGGCGAAGTCCAGATCATCGCTGCTGCCAAGCGCCCGCGGCGCAGCGTCGGGGCCGTACCAGCCGGTCATCACCTCCAGCACGCGCTGCCGCAGCGCTTCGGCCTTGAACACGCCACCGTTGAAAAGCACATGCGTGGCCCGCCCCCCCGCCGCTCCCGGCGCCTCTTCTGCGGCTTCATCGCCCCCGTGCTGGGCCAGGAACGCCGCCAGGTGTACGCTGATTCGCGCATCCGACTCATACGGCAGGCCGATCTCGCGGAAGCCCGACCGCCGCTGCCGCAGCGGCTTCGCATCGGCCTCGCAGTGCGGGAAGAAGCCATCGAGGATCACCGATTGGGCCATCGAACGCGACAGGTCAATGCTCACCGTCCCACCCACCAGCCGGCTGCCGCGCCCGAGCACGGTCACGGGGTGGGACTCGACATCTTCGCTGGAAAGTAGCGCCTCCTTGGCCAGCCGGCAGGCGTGCCACAGCGACACCGACTGCCACACGTCCATCTCATGGCCCTTTTCTTTGAAAAGCTCACCCGCGGCGTGTGCCAGGGCCAGGTCCATGTTGTCGCCGCCCACCAGCGTGTGCCGGCCCACGGCCACCCGGCGCAGTGCCAGCTCGCCATCTTCCTCATCCACGCGGATCAGTGTCAGGTCGGTGGTGCCGCCGCCGACATCGCACACCAGCAGCGTGTGGCCGACCTTGAGCCGCCGCCGCCAGTTGTCGCCGACATCGGCCAGCCACGCGTACAGCGCGGCCTGCGGCTCTTCGAGCAGGATGGCATCCTCGGGCAGGCCCGCCTGCTGCGCTGACTCGCGCGTCAGTTCCCGGCCGCTGGCATCGAACGAGGCGGGAACGGTCAGCACCACGCGCTGCCGGCTCAACGGCGAATCGGGGAAGGCCTCATCCCAGGCGGCGATCAGGTGGGCGAGGTAGCGGCGGGAGGCCTCGACCGGCGAGATGCGCTCCAACTCGCCTTGCGTGGCCCAGGGCAGGATCGGCTCGCGCCGGTCGATGCGGCTGTAGCACAGCCAACTCTTGGCCGCGGCGACGGTGCGCTGCGGCTGCATCGCCGCCTGCTGGCGGGCAAGCTGGCCCACGGCGTAGTCGGCTCCCTGCTGCCAAGGCAGGTCGTACTGACCGGCGCGGGCCTCCTCGGCACTGGCCAGGTAGGTGAACGAAGGCAGCGTCTGGCGCGCTTCAACCTGCCCCGCCGCCACGAGTTGGGGCACCTCGAGCACCTGCACGGGTGCTTGGGGGTCATCCAGCGGGGCGTAGGCCAGCACGCTGTTGGTCGTGCCCAGATCGATTCCGATCACGTAGCGTGCGCTCATGTCAACTCCAACGATACGGCCGGTCGCGGCCGGCTTGGGGGGCGGTGGCGGAAGCGGCACTGCCCCGCCGGCCCGGTGTTCCGTTACCGTGAAGCGGCACGCACGAAAGACCGGATCAACTCCAGGCCGTCCGGGGGTTCCCCGGCGCCGCGCGCGCAAGCCGGATGGTTCCATGAAAAGAGGAATCGTTCCGGGTGAGGCATCATGCCCAGAACGTTTCCCTCTTCGTTGGTCACGCCAGCGACCGCGCCCGGCGAACCGTTGGGGTTTTCCGGGAACGACGATGCCGGGCGGCCCGTTTCATCGGCGTAGTTAAAGGCCACCTGCCCGGAGGACTCAAGCTGACCGAGGGCCTTCTTGCCATGCACCAGGAAGCGCCCCTCGCCATGGGCGACCGGAAGCGAGAGGAGGCGGCCCCTGACCCCCTCG
>PUMS01000324.1 GCA_003551485.1 Phycisphaeraceae bacterium
AATCGAAGCCGGTCGAGCCCGATGCCTTTGAGGTGGATGCATGGCCGATGCTTTAGACCAGGATGCGCGCAGCTTCGATGAGCTGCTGGATTCGGTGCCGGTGCGCAACGTCTCTGCGCGGACGGAGAAGTCCGCCCGCCACGCGCTGGTCGTGCGCGTGCCCATCCGCAGGCGGTGGTTCAACTCGCCACCGTTCAACTGGATCATGCCCGTGCGCGACATGCGCAGCCTCGGGCTGGACCGGGTCGGCCATGAGGTCTACCAGATGTGCGACGGGCACACGCGGACGGAAAGGATCATCGAGAAGTTCAGCCGCCGCTACCAGGTGAGCTTCCACGAGGCGAGGCTGGCGGTCTCGCGTTACCTTCAGATGCTGGTGCGCCATGGCGTGGTGGCCCTGGTCGGGCCGAGGCGCGGCAAGGGAGGGCCATCTTGAAGCGGTTGCAGGTTGCCGATCAGGTTCGTCTGAGCCCCTGGCGCTGTCTGGCGCTGACGCTGTCGGGCATCCGCTTTCGCCTGTTCCGCTCGATGGTGACGGTGGTGATCCTGGGCCTGGCGGTGACGTTTCTGACCTACACGCTGGCCTACACGCTCATCGAGTATGAAACCCGCCGCGCTGCCGCCCTCGAGCTTGACCGACTGCGCGAACTGGGTGAATGGGTGGGGCGGCTGAGCAGCCCCGACCCCACGGCGACGATCCGCAAGCGCCTGGCCGGCGGCGCTGAGCCCTACGTGGGTGAGTATCAGCGCTGGGCCGGGGCCGATGAGCAGGCCATGGCGCAGGTGCTGGACGATGCCCGCGCCCTGGCGCGGATCGAAGCCTACTTCGACACCCTGCCCGATGCCGCGAGGGTGATCATCCTCGGCGGCCGGCCGCTGATCGAATCCCTGGCGCAGTTGCGCGAGGATGCGGGTGTGCAGCGGATGAGGGCACGCTTCGGCGAGCTGGGTCTGCCCCCGCCCCCGGGCGGCATCGAGGGCCTGGCCGCGTTCGCCCGCGAAAGCCTCGGCCGGCTCGAACGGTTCACCGAAAGCGCTTTCGATGGCCAGCGCCGGGCCAACGAGCAGGTTCAACAGGCCATCGGCGAACGCTCGGTCCAGGGCTGGCTGGCCGACCTGGATGACCCGGACCCCGCCATCCTGGTTGAGGCCGGCTATACCGCCACTTCGCCGTTGATGCACCGGCTGCGCCGGGCGGCAAGGCAGACCGAAGCCTTCAACGCAGCGCTCGAGGCCGTCGGCGACGACCGCATCGCCCAGGAGATGATGCGGCGGCTTGACGTCCCGCGCCGTCACCTGCAGCCGCCGTTCATCGCCCGGTGGTTGGACTCGCCCGACCGGGCCCAGTGGCTCGCCGCGCTGGTCAACGAGTACCGCGCCGATGCCCTTCGCCGGCCACTGGAGCCGGACCTGCTGCTTGAAGGCGCCCGCCGCGTGCGGCAGACCCAGCGCCTCAGCGATATCGTCGGGCCGGAGCCGCCCGAGCCGCGCGCCGGCCTGTTCGACCTGCCCGAGCGGGCGCAGTGGCTGATGCTGCTGTCGCTGATGGTGTGCGCGGTGGGTGTGACCAACGCGATGTTCATGTCGGTCACCGAGCGTTTCGCCGAGATCGCGACGATGAAGTGCCTGGGCGCGCTCAACGGCACGCTGATGCAGATGTTCCTGTTCGAGTCGGTGCTCCAGGGCCTGGCCGGCTCCCTGGCGGGTATCGTGCTGGGGCTGGGCATCGCGATGCTGCGCGCCGGCGGCTCGTTCGGGCTGCTGATCTTCGAGCAGATGCCGGTGATGGACCTGGCCATCTGCGCGGTGCTGGCGCTGGGCGCGGGGCTGGTCATGGCAGTGGCGGCAGCGGTGGGCCCGACCTGGGCCGTGGCCCGCCTGGCCCCGATGGAGGCGATGCGGATCGAATGAACACACGCCCCACCCCCACCCCCGCCCCCGGAAATACCCACGCCCCCGGAAGTGCCCCCGGAAGTGCCCCCGGAAGTGCCCCCGGAAGTGCCCCGGGAAGTGCGCCCGCCCCCGGCGGTGTCGCCGGCGAGTCGGCAGGCGATCCCACGGCAAGCGCCTCGGGCACCGCCACCGCCACTGTTGCCGGTGGCGAGGGCGAGCCCCGCGAAGGCGCCCAGCGCGCGGTGATCATCCGCACGCTCCAGGTGAAGCGCGCCTACGGGCTGGGCAATGCCACCGTGTGGGCCCTGCGCGGCGTGGATGTGACGATCTACCGCGGCGAGCTGATCTCGGTGCTGGGCCCATCGGGCTCGGGCAAGAGCACCTTCTTCAACATGATCGGCGCCCTGGACACGCCCACCGAAGGCCGCGTGCTCATCGATGAGGTCGACGTCGCCCAGCTCAGCGCCGTCGAACTGGCGTTCCTGCGCTGCCACAAGATCGGCTACATCTTCCAGAGCTACAACCTCATCAGCTACATGACCGCCCTGGAGAACGTCACCGTGCCCATGACCTTCGCCGGGGTGGCACCGGAGTCAGCGCGGCGGCGGGGGCTGGACCTGCTGGACCTGGTGGGTCTGGCCGACCGCTGGTCGCACCGGCCGCTGGAGATGAGCGGCGGTCAGCAGCAGCGCGTCGCCATCGCAAGGGCGCTGTGCAACCAGCCGCGCATCCTCCTGGCCGATGAGCCCACGGCCAACCTCGACCTCAACACCGGTCAGCAGATTCTCGACATCCTCCAGCGGATCAATAAGCAGCGTGGCGTGACGATCGTCTGCGCCTCGCACGATCACCGTATGCTGGCCATCAGCGACCGGATCATGTGGATCCGCGATGGGCGCCTCGACCGCATCGAGCACCGCGAGGATGTGAACGTGAGAGTCGGTCGAATCGGAGAGCACGCATCATGATGCCCCGGCCGATCATCGCCGCCGCCGTGCTCGCCTGCATCGCCCTGGCGCCTTCCCCTGTGCCGGCGCAGCAGCCACCGTCCGCCCACGTTGCGGCCGAAGGTCAAACCGCGCTGGACCCGGCCGGGCAGCAGTTCCTGGACGACATCGAGGCACTGCTGACCGGCCCCCATCGCCTCGCCGGGACGCCCGAGGGGCAGGCCGCGGCCGATTACATCGAAGGGCGCCTGCGCCAGATCGGCATCGAGCAGCTCTTCCGCCTCGATGCCCCCACCTTCCAACTCCAGATCGACCGCTGCGAGCTGAGCGACGGCGAGCGGAGCATCGCCCTCAAGCCGCTGCGGCCCAACCTCATCGTGCCGCCGGTGACCGGGCACGAGGGGCTGAGCGGCCCGCTGATCTACGCCGGCCACGGCAAGCCGCACGAATACGGCGGCCGCGACCCCGAGGGCGCCATCGTGGTGCTCGAATACGACAGCGGCAGCAACTGGCGCCATGCCATGCGCATGGGGGCCGCCGCCGTGATCTTTCTGGGCACGGACGATGCCGTCGATGCCGAGCCCAAGCACCTGGGCATGCCGGGCAACCTCGTGCGCCTGTATGCCTCGCCACGGGCACAGCAGACGATGGACCTGCGCCGCGACCGCGAGCATGTCACCGTTCACAGCCACGTCACCTGGCAGCCCGTACACGCCTCCAGCGTGGTCGCGGTCATCCCCGGCACCGACCCGGTGCTGGACACCGACCGCCGGCGGGCCGAAGCGATCGTGCTCTCGGCCGGCTTGGACAGCTACGGCCAGGTGCCCCACGCCAGCCCCGGCGCGCGCAGCGCGGCGAACGTGGCGGCCCTGCTGGAGACGGCGCAGAAGCTGCTTGAGAATCGGCCGCAGCGCAACGTCATCATCGCCTTCCTGGACAACCAGGCCCAGCAGCGCCAGGGCGCCCGCGCCCTGTACCGGGCGCTGATGACCAGCCAGGACGCCCTGGAAGACCGCGCGCGCATGCACCGCCAGGAGGCATCGTTCGTCGAGCAGGCCATCGCCGTGCTCGGCGGCGAGGATGAGCAGCCGCACGCCTGGGCCCAGCGCATGGTCGAGCAGATTCCGGACCTGCGGCCGGCGATGCGCGACGTGGCCGACTTCGCCCGCGCCGATGACAACCAGCGCGTGCTGCGGCTGCGCCTGGCCGATGGGGACCCCGAGCAGATCGAGCGCCTCGAACACCGCATCGCCGCCTGGGATGAAATCCGCCGCGTCATGACCACCGCCGGGCTGCGCGACGTGCCGGACCAACTGGCCGACCTCGAGCACACCTGGCGCGACATCCCCGAACCGTCGCGCCGGCTGATTCCCCGACTCATCGCCTCGATGCCCGACCGTCTGCTGGTGACGCTGGAGCAGCGCCGGGCCGAGCTCGAGCGCCTCATGGAGCACGACCGTCAGCGGCTTCAGATGCGCCACCTGCTTGGCGATCTGTTCATCTCACTTCATGTCAGTTACAACTTTTCTGATGGCGGCGCCCGGTGGGGCGTGATCGCGGGCGACACGACGCGGCGGTTTCTGTTCGGCGGCGCTGCCAACGTCGATGACCCGCGCCATTATCGCAGCCTGTTCAGTGCCGTCCGCCGCGCGGTCGAGGCCGCCGCGGAGGAGCAGGACCACGCAGCCGGCCCTGTCGAGTCCGCCATGGCCGGGCTGGAGCCCCAGACGCTCGACGACCCCACCCGGCCCGGGCGGATGGCGTCGGGGCTGTATGCCGGCGACGGCGCCATCGCCGGGCTCTACGGCATCTACAACGTGTCGCTGATGACGATGGCCGATGCCCGGCCGCGCGATGGCCACCCGGCCGACACCCTGGGCAACCTCGACTGGCGGCGCATCCGGGCCAAGGCGCAGCAGGCGGCGCCCATGGTGAGGGCCCTGGGCGAGGTGCGCGGGCTGAGCAGTTCAGCGCCGTTCCGTCGCATCGTCAGCGATGCGCCCCCGAACTGGAGCGACCGCACCCGTCGGATGACGGGCAACTTCGTCAGCATCCAGGTCACCGGCGGGCTGCGCGAGGACCGGCCCGTGCCCGGCGCGGTGGTCGCCCACTGGCCCGCCATCGAGGGCGCCTGGACGATGCACGCGCGGCCGGCGCCGATGGACTTTTCCCACGTCAGCCTCACACCGGCCAACGCGCGCGGCTTCTTCGACTTGCTCGGTGCGCCCGACACCGGCGGCTCACCGCCCGCCACGTTCGTCGTGGCCGCCACCTTCGACGATTACGGCCGCGTGCGCGCCATCACCAACGAGGATTCGCTCCAGCAGCGAAACCCCGGCGCCTTCCGCACCGAACTGATCGAGGCCCACGGTTTTACCCTCTTCTACCCGCTGCTGAGTGAGACCTCGCCCAGCGCCTTTCCCCTTCGCGTGCTGGGGGTGATCGCCAACGTGCCGTACATGGCCGACCGGCGGCTGACCGGCGAGATCGACAACGCCGCCTTCTTCTACGTCTCCCGCCGCCACCTCGAGGCCGACCGCACCGGGGCGGTCAAGGTCTTCGCCGACCGCGGCCCCGCCCTGCTGGGCCTGGATGAGGGCGATGATGACGGCCGCGGCATCGCTACGGCCGATCTGCTCACCCCGCCCGCCATCGACCGGCTGACCGCGCTGGACCTGTGGTGGCTCAACGACCACCGCCTGCGCACCATGCGCCATCGCAACGTCACCAGCGCTGAACTGGAACGGCTGCACTACCGCGCCCGTCACGACATCACCCACGCTGGGCAGGCCGAGGAGGTCGAGCAGCGCTATGCGGCCTACGCCGCGGCCACCGCCCGCGCCCGCCGCATCTACCAGCCCATCCGCGACACGATGAACGACCTGGTCACCGCCGTGGTCGTGCTGCTGCTGCTGACCATCCCCTTCGCCTTCGCCCTGGAGCGCCTGCTGGTGGGGGCGAGCACGATCTACGGCCGCATCGCCGGCTTCGTGGCCTTCTTCATGGCCACCTTCATCCTGCTGTACCTGATGCACCCGGGCTTCGCGGTGGCCACCACGCCCATCATCATCTTCCTGGCCTTCGTCATCGTCCTGCTCAGTTCCCTGGTGATCTACCTGCTGCTTCGCAAGTTCAACACCGAGCTGAAGCAGATGCAGGGCCAGTCCAGCGCCGCCCATGCCATCGAGCTGTCGCGCATCGGCACGCTGGTCGCCGCGGCCAACATGGGCATGAGCACCATGCGCCGCCGGCCGCTGCGCACGGCGCTGACGGCCCTGACGGTGATCCTGCTGGCCTTCACCATCCTGTGCTTTGCCACCGTGGGCACCGAGCCGGGCGTCCGCGGCATCTACCTGGGCGCCACCGACGTTCGCCGTGATGCGGACGTGCTGGTTCGCAACATCGACTTTGCCGCGCTGGAGCCCGACGTGCTGCACGTGCTGGCCGACCGGCGCTACGAGGCCGGGGCGATCAGCACCCAGTGGTGGCTGGCGCGCGATGCCGAGCCGTACACCATCGTGGTGGCCCGGCCTGATGACGGGCGCAACAGCCACCTCAACGCCGTGATGGGCCTGGACCCGGATGAACCGGCGCGCTGGGATGCCCTGACCGAAGTGCTCGAGCCGGTCGGCGATGACCCCGGCCGCGCCCTGAACGAGGGTGTGCTGCTGCCGTCGCGCATCCTGCGCGAGCTGGAGCTGCAAGAGGGCGATGCGGTGCTGATCGATGGCCACCGCACGCGCGTGGCCGGCACGTTCGACAGCCTGGCGCTTCAGCGGCTTGCGAACATCGACCTCGAGCCCGCCCTGCCGATCAACTACGATGATCCGGTCGTGCAGCAACTGCTCGAGGAGCAGCAGCGCCTGGCCGAGGAAGAGGTCGTGCCGGTGCAGCGCTCCTTTGCGAGGCTCCCGCCCAGCCAGGTCGCCCTGGCCGGCAACGACCTGGTCGAACGCCTCGGCGGCCAGCCCCGCATCGTGCGACTGTATCTCAATCCCGAGGCCCAGGTGGACCAGATCGGCCGCGACCTGGCACAGGTCATGCCCAGCCCCGTCTGGATTCGCGGCGCCGATGGCGCTGAGCGCCTGGTGTTCACCCGCCTGCTGGACGTGCGTGCCGGCGAGGCATTGCTGGTGCCGCTGCTGCTGGGCGGGCTGATCGTCTTCGGCACGATGCTGGGCAGCATCGCCGACCGCGAGCGCGAGATCTACACCTTCAGCGCCCTGGGCCTGGCGCCGGTGCACGTGGGGCTGCTGTTCTTCGCCGAGGCGTCGGTCTACGCCGTGGTCGGCGGCATGGGCGGGCAGATTCTGGCCCAGTTCGTCGCCGTGGCCGCCGGGCAGATGGCCCAGGCGGGCTGGATTCACCCGCCGTCGCTGAACTTCTCCTCCACCCAGAGCCTGTTTGCCATCTTTGTGGTGATGGCCACGGTGCTCATCTCCGCCGTCTACCCCGCCCTGCGGGCCAGCCGAAGCGCCAACCCGGGCCTGGCCCGCACCTGGCGGATGCCCGAACCGGTGGGTGACCG
>PUMS01000423.1 GCA_003551485.1 Phycisphaeraceae bacterium
CGGTCGCTGCCGGAGGCGGTGATGATGATGATCCCGGAGGCCTGGGAGAACCATGAGTCGATGAGCATGGTCCGCCGCGCCTTCTACGAGTACCACGCCTGCCTGATGGAGCCGTGGGATGGGCCGGCGTCGATCGCGTTCACCGATGGCCACTACATCGGCGCGGTGCTGGACCGCAACGGCCTGCGGCCCAGCCGCTACTACGTCACCAAGGATGACCGCGTGATCATGGCCAGCGAGGTGGGGGTGACCGAGGTCGAGCCGGCGAACGTGCTCTACAAGGGCCGGCTCCAGCCGGGGCGGATGTTCCTGGTCGACTTCGAGCAGGGCCGGATCGTCGATGACGACGAGGTCAAACAGCAGATCGCCACCGCGCGGCCGTATGCCCAGTGGCTGGCGGCGCAGCGGCTGGAGCTGGCCGACCTCGAGCCGCGCGAGGAGCCGGCGGGCTTCGAGCCCGACACGCTGCTGCCGCGGCTTCAGGCCTTTGGCTACACCACCGAGCACATGGACATCATCCTGCGGCCGATGGCCACCGGCGCCCAGGAGCCGCTGGGCTCGATGGGCAACGATGCCGCCCTGGCCGTGCTCTCGGACAAGCCCCGGCTGGTCTACGACTACTTCAAGCAGCGCTTCGCTCAGGTGACCAACCCGCCGATCGACCCGATCCGCGAGGAGATCATCATGAGTCTCGAGTGCTACATCGGGCCCGAGGGCAACCTGCTCCAGACCACCGAGGACCAGTGCCACCGGCTGCTGCTGCCCCACCCGGTGCTGACCAACGAGCACCTCGCGGCGATCAAGCACGCCGACCACCGCGGCTGGAGCGCGGCGACCATCGACATCACCTACCCCGCCGAGGGCGCCGGCGATGGCAGCATGCTGCGCGCCGCGCTGGACCGGGTCTGCGATGAGGCGGCAAAGGCCATCGCCGACGGCTATCCGCTGCTGGTGCTCTCCGACCGCCGCATGGGGCCGGACCGCATTCCGCTGAGCGCGCTGCTGGCCGTGGGGGCGGTGCACCATCACCTGGTGCGGCTGGCGCAGCGCACGCGAATCGGCATCATCGTCGAGAGCGGGGAGGTGCGCGAGGTACACCACTTCTGCCTGCTGGCCGGCTACGGCGTCGATGCGGTCAACCCCTACCTGGCCTTCGAGGCGCTGTGGCAGATGCGGCGTGACCGCGTCATCGACCCGGCGCTGGACGACCAGGAGGTGGTGGACAACTACATCAAGGCGGTGCGCAAGGGCCTGCTGAAGGTCATGAGCAAGATGGGCATCTCGACCCTGGCCTCGTACAAGGGGGCGCAGATATTCGAGTGCATCGGCCTGCGCGATGAGGTCATCGACCGCTGCTTCCGCGATACGCCCAGCCGGCTCCAGGGCGCCGGCTTCCGCGTGCTGGGCGCGGAGGCCAAGCGGCGCCACGAGCTGGGCTATCCCTCGCGAAAGACCGTGCGGCTCGACGTGCTGCCCAACCCCGGCGAGTACCACTGGCGAAGCGGCGGCGAGGTCCACGCGGTCAACCCCAACACCATCGCCCACGTGCAGCACGCGGTGCGGCGAAACGATGCCGAGACCTACTGGAAGTTCGCCCGCGAGGTCAACGATGCCAGCCGCACGCTGTGCACGCTGCGCGGGCTGCTGGAGTTTGGGCCGCCCGAGGGCGGGGCGATCCCGCTCGAGCAGGTCGAGCCCGCGGCCGAGATCGTCAAGCGATTCCGCACCGGCGCCATGAGCTTCGGGGCCCTGTCCAAGGAAGCGCACGAGACGCTGGCCATCGCCATGAACCGCATCGGCGGCAAGAGCAACTCCGGCGAGGGCGGTGAGGACTACGACCGCTTCACGCCCGATGAAAACGGCGACTGGCGCCGGTCGGCCATCAAGCAGGTGGCCTCGGGCCGCTTCGGTGTCACGAGCTGGTACCTGACCAACGCCGACACGATCCAGATCAAGATCGCCCAGGGCGCCAAGCCGGGCGAGGGCGGGCAGCTTCCCGGCTTCAAGGTCGATGCCGAGATCGCGCGCGTGCGCCACTCGACGCCGGGCGTGGGCCTGATCAGCCCGCCGCCGCACCACGACATCTACTCGATCGAGGACCTGGCCCAGCTCATCTACGACCTCAAGAACGCCAATCCCCGCGCCCAGGTCAGCGTCAAGCTCGTGGCCGAGGTCGGGGTGGGCACCATCGCCGCAGGTGTGGCCAAGGCACACGCCGACCACATCCTCATCAGCGGCCACGACGGCGGCACCGGCGCTTCGCCGCTGACCAGCATCAAGCACGCGGGCCTGCCCTGGGAACTGGGCCTGGCCGAGACCCACCAGACGCTGGTGCTCAACGACCTGCGCAGCCGCGTGCACCTGGAGACCGATGGCGGCCTGCGCACCGGGCGGGACGTGGTCATCGCCGCGCTGCTGGGGGCCGAGGAATACGGCTTTGCCACCACGCCGCTGATCGCCATCGGCTGCATCATGATGCGAAAGTGCCACCTCAACACCTGCCCGGTGGGCATCTGCACGCAGGACCCGGTGCTGAGGGCCAAGTTCCGCGGCCAGCCCGAGCACGTGATCAACTTCTTCTTCATGGTGGCCGAGGAGGCGCGGCGGATCATGGCCCAGCTCGGCGTCGCCCGCATCGACGACCTGGTCGGCCGCGTGGACCTGCTGGACGCAGGCGGGGCCATCCGCCACTGGAAGGCCGACGGCCTGGACCTGACCCCCATCCTCGCCCCCGCCCGCAAGCCGCACCCGGATGTGCAGGTGCGAAAGACCATCGAGCAGGACCACGGCCTCGAGCAGGTCCTGGATGTGCAACTGATCGAGCTGTGCCGCGAGGCCCTGGACCACCGCCGGCCCGTGCAGCGCGAGCTGCCCGTCCGCAACACCGACCGCGCGGTCGGCGCCATGCTCTCGCACGAGATCTCGCGCCGCCACGGCGCCGGGGGGCTGCCCGATGGCACCATTCACCTCGTGCTTCGCGGCTCGGCGGGTCAGAGCCTGGGAGCATGGCTGGCGCCGGGGGTGAGCATCGAGTTGTGCGGCGATGCCAACGACTACGTGGGCAAGGGCCTCTCCGGCGGGCGGGTGATCGTCTACCCGCCGCGCGAAAGCGACTTCGACCCCAGCCGCAACATGATCATCGGCAACGTGGCCCTCTACGGCGCGATCGAGGGCGAGGCTTACTTCCGCGGCGTGGCCGCGGAGCGCTTCGCCGTGCGAAACAGCGGCGCCTGGGCCGTGGTCGAGGGCGTGGGCGATCATGGCTGTGAGTACATGACCGGCGGCCGGGTGGTGGTGCTCGGGTCGACGGGGCGCAACTTCGCCGCGGGCATGAGCGGCGGGGTGGCCTACATCCTCGACCCCGACGGCGACTTCCTCACCCGCTGCAACCTGGGCATGGTGGACCTGGAGAAGGTCGAGGCCGAAGAGGACCGCGCTGAGCTTCAGCAGATGATCCAGCGCCACCAGCAGTACACCGGCTCGGATGTGGCCGCACGCATCCTGGCCGACTTCGACCGCTGCCTCAATCAGTTCGTTAAGGTCATGCCGATCGACTACCGCCGCGTGCTCGAGCAGCGCAAGGCCGCGGCGGCCGCGACGGCAGAGACAGGGGATGAGGTCGTCCCGGATTGACAGCCCGGCGCTGCGCCGGACCGCGCTGCCGCCCCGCGGCGGCGATGGCGACTGACTCATCATGGAGTGAATGACGATGGGCAAGCCCACCGGTTTCATCGAATACCCCCGCCAGTCCATGGCCAAGCGCGACCCGTTGCTTCGGCTGAGTGACTGGTACGAGATATACAGCCACCACCCCGAGGCCACGCTCAAGCAGCAGGGCGCGCGGTGCATGGACTGCGGCGTGCCCTTCTGCCAGGCGGATCCGGGCTGTCCGATCGACAACCTCATCCCCGAGTGGAACGACCTGGTCTACCGCGACCGGTGGGAAGAGGCCTACGAGCGGCTGATCAAGACCAACAACTTCCCAGAGTTCACCGGCCGCATCTGCCCCGCGCCGTGCGAGGATGCCTGCGTACTGGGCATCGCCGACCCGCCGGTGACCATCAAGAGCATCGAGTGCGCCATCATCGACCGCGCCTTTGAGCGAGGCTGGGTGCGGCCGGTCACCCCCGAGCACCGCAGTGGAAAAAAAGTGGCCATCATCGGCTCCGGGCCCGCGGGCCTGGCCGCGGCCGACCAGCTCAACCAGGTCGGCCACGAGGCCACCGTCTTCGAGCGCGACGACCGCCTCGGCGGCCTGCTGATGTACGGTGTGCCCAACATGAAGCTCGAGAAGAAGGTCGTCGACCGCCGCATCGAGCTGATGCGCCAGTCCGGCGTGCGCTTCCGCACCAACTGCGATGTCGGGGTCGACCTTACCGCCGAGCAGCTCATGGCCGAGTACGATGCCATCCTGCTGGCCTGCGGCGCCCTGCGCCACCGCGACATGGACCTGCCCGGCCGCGACCTTGCCGGCGTCCACCTGGCCATGGACTACCTCACGGGCGTGACCAGGAGCCTGCTCGACTCGCAGTTCGCCGATGGCCGCTTCATCGACGCCCGGGACAAGAACGTCATCGTCATCGGCGGCGGCGACACCGGCGCCGACTGCATCGGCACGGCCCTGCGCCAGGGCTGCAAGTCGGTGCTCAACATCACCCGCCGCCAGCGCGAGCCCGACTACCGCGATGAGTTCCACCCCTGGCCCGGCCCGACCGGCGCCTACTTCCTGGACTACTCCCACGAGGAGGGCAAGGCGCACTTCGGCCGCGACCCGCGCGAGTACGGTGTGCTGCCGCTGGAATACGTGGGCGATGACCGGGGCCGGGTGCGGGCGATGCGCATCGAGCGCCTCGAATGGGAGCGAATGCCCGACGGCCGCTGGAAGAGCCACCGCACCGGCATCCGCGAGGACCTGCCCGCGGACCTGGTCTTCATCTCGATCGGCTTCACCGGCCACGACACGCCGCGCATCGTGAATGACCTGGGCGTGAAGGAAGAGTCCGGCCTGGTCGAGGCCGAGTACGGCCGCTACGCCACCAACGTCGAGAAGGTCTTCGTCGCCGGCGACATGCGCCGCGGCGCCTCACTCATCGTCTGGGCCATCGCCGAAGGCCGCGGCGCCGCCCGCTCGATCGACAAGTACCTCATGGGCCACAGCAACCTGCCATCGCCGGGCATCACCACGCAATTGGCCTCGAGTGCGGGGTGAATCAGCAGGCCGTTTGTACCGCCCCGCGCTGAGATCGAACCGATTCCCACGCAGAAGGGAGATTCCACATGACCTTGCAGGACCTGCCTCAACCCATTGCCGAGGCCATTGCGCCGCTGCTGGACGTGTTGCCACTCGAGCAGGCCATGGAGCAGCTTGTGGTCAGCGAGCCGGCGCCGAAGCGGGCGGTCGAGGCCGCAGCACAGGTTGTTGAACACCCCGCCATCGCCGCGCACCCGCCGCTGGCCGCGGGGCTGTGGCTGTACGTGGATGAACTGGACCGCAGCCACCGCATCAGTCAGGGCATCGACGACCCCACCGGCTCCTACTGGCACGCGATCATGCACCGCCGCGAGGGCGATTTCTCCAACAGCCTCTACTGGCTACGGCGCACGGGGCAGCATCCAGCGATGAAGCTGGTGGGCGATGACTACGATCCGGCCGCGCTGGTACGCGAGGTCGAGCGCGCGGCGGGCGCTGGATCGGACGGGGGCGGGGGCGGGGGGAGCCGTGGCGACGGCCTTGTGGAGCGGCAACGTCGCGAGTGGGCGACGCTGTTTGCCTGGTGTGCGAAGCAGGGTTGCTGAGCCGGCCGGTCTTGGGTGCTGGGGGCCGCTTGCCGGCCGGTGCCTTGGGAATGCGGAAATGCACTGGTGGACAAGCCGCCAGTGGCACCTCCGCGGGGGCGGACCGGCGGGCACATCCTCGTCCGGGGCGTTTGTCCACGACCTCAGATTGTGGTAACAGACCCATGCGGATGCCGCTGTCCGATGGTGTGGCAGCGCACGGGTGCGCCAGCAGGCGCCGGCGCGGCCGGATGGGTCGGGAATCAGGAGCAGTGACATGGGCGTTGGCGATGAGCAGGTGATCGAGCGTGAATTCGAGCTGGCCCGGGAGCGCTATGCAGCGCTTGGGGTGGATGTGGATGCAGCGCTGGAGCGGATGGGCGAAATTGCCGTTTCGATGCACTGCTGGCAGGGCGATGATGTGGGCGGGTTCGAGGGCGGCTCGCTCAGCGATGGGGGCATCCTGGCCACCGGAGCCTATCCCGGCCGGGCGCGAAACGGTGATGAGCTCCGCGCCGACATCGAGCAGGCGCTGGGGCTGATCCCCGGCCGCCACCGTATCAACCTGCACGCGATCTACGCCGAGCCCGATGGCGGTCGGCCGGATCGCGATGCGCTCGAGCCGGCCCACTTCGCCCGCTGGATCGACTGGGCGAAACAGCAGGGGCTGGGGCTGGACTTCAACCCCACGTTCTTCTCGCACCCCAGGGCCCAGGCCGGATTCACCCTGGCCAGCCGCGACTCGGGCGTGCGGCGGTTCTGGATCGAGCACGGCCGCGCCTGCCGCCGCATCGCCGCGCACATGGGACGCGAGTTGGGCACGGCGTGCATCAACAACATCTGGATACCCGACGGCTTCAAGGACACACCCGCCGACCGCTGGACGCCGCGGCGGCTGCTGGCCGAATCGCTCGATGCGGTGCTCGAGGAGCGGCTGGACCGCTCGCACGTGCTCGATGCGGTCGAGTCCAAGCTCTTCGGCATCGGCTCGGAGAGCTACGTGGTGGGCAGCGCCGAGTTCTACCTGGGCTACGCCATCCGCCGTAATATCCTCATCTGCCTGGACAGCGGCCACTTCCACCCCACCGAGTCGGTGGCGGACAAGCTCTCGGCCGTGCTGGTTCACCTCGATGGCGTGCTGCTGCACGTGTCGCGGCCGGTGCGGTGGGACAGCGACCACGTGGTGTGCTTCGATGATGAGGTGCGGGCCCTGGCCGGTGAGATCGTTCGCGGCGGGTGCATCGAGCGGGTTCACATCGGGCTGGACTTCTTCGATGCCAGCATCAACCGGGTGGCCGCGTGGGTCATCGGCATGCGCAACCTGCTCAAGGCGCTGCTCGGGGCGCTGCTGATGCCCAACAACCGGCTGATCGAGCTCGAGGCTGCCGGCGACTTCACCCACCGCCTGGCGCTGATGGAGGAATGCCGCACGCTGCCGCTGGGCGCGGTGTGGGACTACCACTGCCTGCGCCGGCAGGTGCCGCCGGGGCGAGGCGTTGTCGCTGGTCGGTGAGGAGTCGTCCAGGTTGCGGCTCATCGAACACCAGGGCCGAGGACGCTGGCTGGTTGAGCTTCACCCGCC
>PUMS01000398.1 GCA_003551485.1 Phycisphaeraceae bacterium
CTCGCCCAGGATGGCCGCCGCCTGGTGCTTCAGCTTCGCACCCGCGGCGGTGGTGAGGGCAAGGGCGGCGACGGCGATGTTGTCGAGCTTGTCTCCCTCATCCCCGGCCGGGCCAATCACATGGTCATCACCCTCGGCGGCGGCCGACTGCGGGCTTTTCTGGATGGCGAGCAGCGCTTCGAATCGGCTGGCATCGAGCCCGACCTCGCCGCCTGGGGCGAAGGTCAACTGCTCGCCGGAGCCGGCCCGGACGGCACCGCCCCCTGGCACGGCACGATCGAGGGCCTGGCCATCTACGCCGTGGCCTTCGAGCCGGAGCAGGCCCGGCACAGCCATCTGGCCTACCGGCAGGTCACCGCCGCGCGCGATGACCCGCCTCGCCTGGTGGTCGAGGCCACACTGCGGCAGACCTCCGAGCGGCCCACGCTCGAACTGGTCTCGCCCTACCGCCGCGCCCTGATGCTCTGCGAATACCGGGTCGACCGCATCCTGGAAGGCGCTGAGCCCTCCGGGCGCATCCGCGTGGCCCACTGGGCCCTGCTCGATGGCGAACCCACCACCGTCCCCGCCGAGGGCGAAACGGTACGCCTGCAACTGCTGCCGCTGGACCAGACCCCCCAGTCGCTGACCGAATACCTCCACTCGACCCTCGAGCCCGACTTCGACATCCCCGAGTATTACGCGGTCCCGCGGTGAGGAGAAGGCGGGGAAGCCTACCATCTTCCCTCGCGGGCCCGGAGGGGGAAACCCCGGGGGTGCCATGCGTACCCCTGGAAGCTAGAGTTCGCTATCAGACCCCTTGGGGGATGGCAGTCTGGAGGTCACCTGATGCATGGCCGCGAATGGCGGTTGACCGGTGCCGTTTCTCGATGCTTGCTGGCCGCGAGCCTGATCCTGTTCGCCTCCGCCGCGACCCCCGCGGCGGCGAAGCAGCAGGACCGTTTCGACCCCGCCGCGGTCGGCCGCGCCATCGAGCGCGCCGAATTGGCCGCGCTGCGAGAGGCCGCCGAAGCGGAGTTGCAGCATCTGCTGGCCGGCACGCCGCGCAGCACGGAGCAGATCGACCGGCTCATCCGCATCGCCGCCGTTCGCCAGTTCGCCCTGCACTTCGATCGCGAGGGCTCGGACACCGAGCCGTTCGACGACACCCAGCGCCGCACCATGCAGTGGCTGGCCGAGCAGCCGCGGCTGTTCGCCACGGTCGCCCTGGCGATGGAGCCGGAGGACGACCCCGCCGGCGTGCTGCGCGTGCTCGAGCACCTGCGGCGGGCCGAGGGCGATCGGCTCGAGCGCTTCGCCGAGTTGACCACGGCTTTCGCCGTCGTCTGGGACCAGCCGCCGGATGAGCCCCGCTCGCTCGGCGAGCAGTTCGAGCACGCCGTCGAGCTGTTCCGCTATTACGTCAACCACAACGCCGACATGCGCTACGACCTGACGGGCATGCCCTGGGACCTGGCCATCTACCTCGCCGACGGCCGCGCCTCGGTCGAGGAGTACCGGTGGGTGCGGTCGCAGCGTCGCTACGATGCGCGGCGGACGCAGGCCATGGGCGAGGTCTACTTCGATGTGCCCTACGACCGCGCCGGGCTCTACACCGGCCAGTGGCAGGGGGTGCACGGCCGGCCCTACACGCTGGCCAACCTCCGCCAGATCGGCGGCGTGTGCAAGGACCAGGCCTACTTTGCCTGCCACGTCAACCGTGCCTTCGGCATCCCCGCGGTCATCTGCGCCGGCCGAAGCGGGCGCGGCGTGGGCTACCATGCCTGGATCGGCTACCTCAAGCCCCAGGGTGACGGCGCCGCCTGGGACTTCAACACCGCCCGCTACGCCGAGCACCGCTTCTGGTCGGCCAGCGTCGAGGACCCCCAGACCCGCGCCGAGATGACCGATGGCGATGTGAGCGTGCGTGGCCGGCTGTTCGGTGTGCCCATCCGCCAGCGGCTGATGAGCACGGCCATCGCGCGCATCCACGACCTCTTCGACAGCGACCGCCGCGCCGAGTTGCTCAAGCTCGCCATCGACACCTCACCGGGCAACCTCGCCGCGTGGTGGGCACTGGCCGATCATTACGGCGGCGAGGGGGCCGACCTTCGCGATGTCGCCGAGATGCTGCGGGTGGTCCGCCAGTTCACGCTCAACCGCTACGATGAGTTCGGCTTCGAGCTGTTCATCCGCACCATCCGCGGCCAGCCGGCGAGGGTGCAGTTCCAGCTCGTGGTCAGCAACCGCGACATGTTCCGGCGGCGGCCGGACCTCAGCTCGCGGCTGCAGATCGTGCAGGGCAAACTGATGGAGAAAATGGACAACACCCGCGGGGCGCTGTCGCTGTGGACGCAGGTGGCCCGGCGCAACGTCGAGCATCCTCCCGTCCTGCTCGATGCCACCGACCGCATCGATGCCTCGCTGCGGCGCCAGGAGCAGCTCGAGCGGCTGGTGGTTGTCTACCGCACGATCTGGGAGACCATGAACGCCCCATCGCCCAGCGCCTATGCGTGGACCACGCCCTGGTTCCTGGTCGGCCAGCGCTACGCCCAGGCCCTGGAAGACACCGGCGACCGCGCCGCCGCCCGCCGCATCCGCGAGCGCCTCGACCAGCGCGACACCCGCAAACCCACCGAGCAGGCCGGCGCTGAGGCCGCCGATTCGCCCACCGGCGGCTGACCGTCCCGCCCCCGGCCCCCCGGAAGGAGAGAAATCGTAGGGTGGGTAGAGCGAGGTCTTCCGAACGAGACCCACCAATTCACGGTTGCGATCGCGACGGGGTCGGGGCCTTGCACAGGGTCAGGGATGGGGACCAGGGGTTGTGCCATCCCCCTGCGTTTCGCGGCGGCTTTACGGAGATGTGGGGCAAACCGTGCTCGCATCGGGGGATGGTGGGTTTAGCGCGGAGCGCTGTTGAGGCCGTCGCTCGGCGGACCTCGCTCTACCCACCCTACGAAATGGCTGGCCATCGTGCCGCCATGTGCAGGCTTCTTCTCACGCGCGCCCACCGGGGCAGCGTATCGCGGCGGCTACACGACGATCACACTGGCCCCGAGCGTGACCCAGGCCGCGACGAAGACGGCCCCGCCGAGCATGGACATGCGAAGCAGCGCCCGGTGGCCGGTGAAGGCATAGGCATAGAGCACGCAGGGAAACAGCAGTATTCCGATGACGAACCCCCAGCCCGCCGCGATCAGCAGCGCCGGGTCGCGGCCCTCACCGCCGCCGCCGGCGAGCATCACGGCGATGAGGATGGCGATGGCGTGCACGAGTTGATACCGCGAGCCGACGTCGAGCATGGCCAGCCGGTCGGGCGACAGGCGGCGGTGCAGCACGTGGGCGCGCATGCCCCCGATCAGGACGGCAAGCGCCCCTGAGAGGGCACCGATGAGCAGAAGCGTGTGATGCGTATCGAGCATGGGCATTCCAGGTTGGGGTGAAGGCTTTCTCCTGAGCATGGGTAACGACAAGGCGTGGCCGTGCGGCGCCCTGGCGGGGCGATCCCCATACCAACCGCCGGGCGGGGGATCAGCTGGACATTATCAGGAGATAATTATCCAATTATATTGAGAACGCGGCGCCTGTCAACCCAGGAGCACCCAACCCCCGCCACGGAAACAATACCGACGGAAAAAGAAAATATAAGTAACTGAAAATAAATTGCTTACGCGAAATGGGCTCACCCCGCGGCCACTTCCACCACCCTCCCACCACGCATCACACCACCGAATGACCGCGGCTCGGGGTCATCACCGGTCCAGGCCCAGACGCCACAGGGCCACCCCCGCCCCCTCACCGGCGCTGACCAACTGCGCGCTCCAACGCGACCGGTCAACCTCCAGACGCGAAGCATCGAGAAGGGCTTCACCATCGTCCGCGATATCCGGGATCAGCACCAGCACCAGCCGGTGCTCGCGCGCGGCCTGCACGAGCTGGACCTCATCCAGCACCGGGATCGCCCGGCGCGAGTAGAGGCTCATCGCTGATAGCTCGGCCGTGATCGGCCCGTGCCAGACCAGCGGATGGGCATCGTTGCCCACCCTGTGCACCTGCTGCGAAAGGGGGCGGATCTGTCCCGCCGCCTGCGGACCGTGGGCGATCGACACCGCCAGCGCGGTGCTCACGACCAGCGACCAAACCGCCCAGGCCACGTAAGCGCGGCCGGGGTGGTGGTGGCGCACCCAGGGCAGGGTCAGGGCCACGATCCCGCCCAGCACCACCGCGAGGCCCGCCGTCGACCCCAGGTGCCAGTCATCCACCCACGCCGTCGCCAGCCAGCCGCCGGCTACAAGGTCGCCGTGGAACAGAAGCCCCAGCGGCACCAGCAGCGACAACCCCGCCAGGAGTCCCCAGTAGCCCCACCGCAGCCCGCGCCAGGACACCGGTTTGTGACCGACCTCGACCAGGTCCACCTGGAGACTGGCCACCGACACCAGCAGCACCACCGCCGCCGGCAACAGCGGCAGGATGTCGCCCAGCGACCGGGCGCCGGGAATCCATACCAGCACCAGCACCAGCGCCGCCAGCCACGCCCAGCCCAGCATCAGCCGCATCCGCGCCCCGCTGGAGGAACGTGAAAGCGGCTGCATCGCCGCGGCGATCAGCCAGAACGTCCACGGCAACAGCGCCAGCGCCCCCACACCCAGCAGGATGCCCAACTGACCGAAGAAACCGCCGATGCCCGGCGACTCGCTGCTGTGAAACGGCCGAAACCACATCGCCCACGGCGCCGGCAGGTTCTCATACACGTACACCGCCCAGGGCAGCACCATCAGCACTCCGATCAGCAGCGCTGCCACCAGCCCCAGCAGGTGTCCCACGCGGCCGGGGCAGATGATGAGCAGGGCCAGGATCGGCACCACGATGATCGGCAACGCCCTCGGTCCGGCCACCAGCAGGGCCAGACCCAGCGCAAGGCCGCACACCACCCAGCCGATGAACTGACGCTCGACCGACGGCCCCGGCTTCAACGGCCGGATCGCCCACAGCGCTGCGGCCACGGACACGGCGTAAAGCCCGAGGTAGGCGCTGGCCTCGGTACCCAGGCGGCCGTGGTAGATCAACAGCGGGTTGGCCGCCATCACCAGCCCGCCGAGCAGCGCCGCACGCGGCCCGGCAATGCTGTGGGCCGCCCAGAACACCCCCGCCACCGCCACCAACGCCATCAGGGCCGACACCAGCCGCCCGATGATGATCAGCCCCTGCGCCGGGGCCTGCGGATCCAGGTGCGTCATACCCAGCATGTGAGCCCAGGTGATGCCGGGCATGCGCTCCAGCCGCGGCTGGTCGCCGAAGTGGGGCGCCAGCCAGTTGGGAGCGCTGCTGTTGAACCGCTCGGTGGTGTGCATCGAGATGGCCAGTTGCTCGGCCTCGGCCGGCTCAGTCACGTCCGGTGTGGCGATGAAGACCAGCAGCGCCGGGCAGGCGAGGATGAGACAGGCGGCCAGCCCGGTCCAAGTCAGGAAACTGGTCGAAGGCGGCGGCGGCGCCGTCCAGCCGGGGACCGGCTTGTGGCCCGCCCCCCCCGCCCCCGCCGCGCCGCCATTGCCAACGTCGTCCCCGGCCTCGCCGCGCGCGCCCTCGGCGCCCCCGCGCAGCCAAGACCATGGCCGCCGCCCACGGGCACCGGCGGCGGCACTGTGACCGGTGGGCCTGGCTGTCGAACCCGCATCGTCGCGTGCCAAAGCAAACACTCCAGAGGCCGGTCCATCCACCATCGTCACCGCCTGCCTGCAGACCCGCCATCCAGCATAACACCCCCTCTCGCCGGTGGACAGGGCCGCGGCGGCGGCAACGCCCTTACCGATGCACCCCACCCGGAACAGACAACGGCACGCCGGCGGTTGTCATGCCATCCCCTGGCGGATATGACTGACATGACCGGGCCCCGGTCCCGGCGTTGCCCCGCCCCGACCCTGTGCGAGGAGTTGATCGTGCCCCAGCGTCTTGAAGGTCAGTGGATCGTGCGGCCCGAGGCCGCCATCGCCGTGGTGGTCAGCCGGTTCAACAGCTTCCTCACCGAGCACATGCTCGCCGCCGCGACGGATGCCTTCCAGCGCATGGGCGGCGATGTCGAGAAGTTGACGATCGTCCACGTGCCCGGCAGCTTCGAACTGCCCGTGACGGCGCTGAAACTGGCCGAAACCGGCCGCTACCACGCCATCGTCTGCCTCGGCGTGGTCATCCGCGGCGAAACGACCCACTACGACCACGTCTGCGAACACGCGGCCAGGGGCATCCGCGAGGCCGCCACGCGAACGGGCGTGCCCTGCATCTTCGGTTTGGTCACCACCGACACCGTGGAGCAGGCCCTCAACCGCTGCGGCGTGAAGATGGGCAACCAGGGCGAGAAAGCCATGCTCGCCGCCATCGAGATGGCCAACCTCCTTCAGCGCATCGAAAACCCCCCGCAGTAACATCCGCTCTTCCCTGTTCCCGCGGCGCCGGGCCGCACCCGATCTCCAACTGCGCCAGCCCACTGTCAGCAAAGGCCCTGCATCTGCATCGCCGTCCCGGCCCCCTGCCCCCCTATAACCCTCACCCCTCACGTCGTCCAAAGATCATCCGCCCCGCGGAGGTCTGCGTGCTGCTGGTGACGGTCAGTTCCACCTGCTGGCCGATGTGGTCACGACCGTTTTCCACCACGACCATGGTGCCGTCTTCGAGGTAGCCCACACCCTGGGTCGGCTTCTCGCCGGGCTTGACCAGTTCGACGCTGATCCGCTCACCGGGCAGCACGATCGGCCGCAGGGCCCGGGCCACCTCGTTGAGGTTGAGCACCTCGACGCGGCGGACGCTGGCGACCTTGGCCAGGTTGAAGTCGTTGGTCATCAGCCGCGCCTGCTGCTGCTGGGCGAGGTTGACCAGCTTCTGATCGACCCCGGCGCCTTCGACCTCGGTGCTGTCCAGCCGCAGGTCCACCCCGTGCATGGCCTGGAGCTTCTCGAGCACCTCCAGACCCCGCCGGCCGCGCATCCGCCGCAAACGGTCGGCCGAGTCGGCGATGGTCTGCAACTCGTTGAGAACGAACCGCGGCACGATCAGCTCGCCCTGCCACAGGCCGGTGGCCATCAGTTCGATGATGCGGCCGTCGACAAGCACGCTGGAATCGACCACGGCCGGCCGGCTGCCGCGCAGCTCGCGGGCGAACTCGACGTAGGGAATGACGAAACGGAAGTCGTCCTTGGTCTGGAGCACCAGGGAGATGCACAGGTAGCAGGCGATCAGGCCGACGAAAATCTTGATGCCATCGAAGAACAGCAGGTAGCCCTCGCGCCGCTCGCGCAGCCGGTCGTACTCCATGCGCTGCCGGTCGAACTGCTCGCGGGCGGCCTCGGC
>PUMS01000220.1 GCA_003551485.1 Phycisphaeraceae bacterium
CCGAGACGGCCGCGCTCCGCACCGGCCCGCTTCCCGGCGATTTTCAGGGCAGGTGGACTATCGCATCGTGACCACCGCGGGGACGGTGTGGATCGGCTCGCCGTCGTCGGGGGGGTAGTAGGTGCCGACGATGGTTACCTGGCTGGAGCGCGGCGACTGGTGGGGGCGCCACATGAGGGGGACGGAGTAGACCCAGCCCACGTGGGTGGTGCCGCGGCCCCACATCCGCAACTGCTCAGCGCTGCGGTTCCAGGTCAGGTGCGGCTGAAGTCGGCGCCAGTCCACGTCGCGGTCGAGCACGCCGTCGAAGAGCATCAGCCGCATCGTGCCTTCGTTCAGTTCGACGAACGTGCCCCCGCCGCGCGGGCGGAAGTAGAGGTTGATGCGGATGGTGTCCGGCACCGAGGCGGCGGTAGCCGCGGCGGTGTTGACCACCAGCAGGCCCACGGCCTCGATCGGACCGGCACGGGCGCCGGAGCGCGGGGAGTTGGTCGACGCGGCATCGCCACTGGCGGCACAGGCGGTCAGCTCCGCCGCGGCGGCCAGCATCAGGATCGCGAGGAAACATCTACGCATGGAAAACTGCTACTTTCCGTTGGTCCGTGGGTCAATCGTCGGGAAACTCACCGAGCGGTCGATCTTCATCCTCGCTCGAAGCATCGGGGAACGCGGGCACGGGCACGGGCCCGGCCTCGGGTCGTTCGTGCGGGGTGGGCGTGGGGCCCGGCCGCGCTGTGGAGTCTAACGGCCCCTGGGGCGGCCAGGTCAGCAGCGCCGGCGGGTCGGGGCGGGCTCGCGACTGCGGAGCCGCATCCGGTGCGGCGGGCTCATCGGGCCACAGGCCCGCGGGCAGGCCCCCTTCGCCATCGGTACCGAAAGGTGCATCGGAAGGATGCGTCCCCGGCGCCGGGCCGGGCCGGCGCAAGGGGCTGGCGGCGCCTTCATGGAAGGGGCGGAACAGCCGCTCCTGGAGATCGTCGCGCTCCATGTCCTTGATCATGCCCGTGCGCTCGAGGTGCTCGTTGGTGATGCGGTCGGCGTCGCGCACGTTGCGCAGCACGAACGGGGTCATGATGATCAACAGCTCGCGACGTTCCTTGACCGTGCGCGTCTGGCGGAAGGCGGCGCCGAGGATGGGAATGTCGCCCAGCAGCGGCACCTTGTCCTGCTGCTTGTCATCGCTGGTGGTGATCAGCCCGCCGATCATGATCGTGTGACCGTCCTGGACCGACACGGTGGTCTCGGCCTCGCGGTTGTTGATGATCGGGGCCCGCACACCGGGGCTGACATCGACCGTCGAGGTCGACAGCGACTTGATCGTCGGCGCCACCATGAGCGTCACCAGCCCATCGGGGTTGATGCGCGGGGTGACTTCGAGGCGGATGCTCACATCCTCGTAACTGATGGTGTTGATCGTATCGCCCAGGTCGGTCACGCGGCTGGCGGTGATCAGCGGCACCTCCTCGCCGACCACGATGCGGGCGGTCTGGTTGTCCGCGGCGGTGATCTGCGGCCGCGAGAGCACCTGGAGCCTGCCCGTGGACTGAAGCGCCTGGAGGAAGAAGTTCACATCCCCGCCGGTGACGCTGACGTTGAAGCCGCCGAGGTTGGTGATTGCGTTCTGGATGCCGAAGTCGGTGCCGCCGGTGACGGTGGTGCCATCGAACATCTTGGTGATGTTCCAGTCCATGCCCAGGTCGGTCTGGTCGGTGAGGGTGACCTCGGCCAGCAGGACCTGGATGAGCACCTGCGGCTGCTCGCGGTCCAGTTCATGGACCATCTGCATCACCGAGGTCATGTGCCTGGGGCTGGCCGAGATCAGCAGGGCGTTGGTGTTCTGCTCGGCGACGACGGCAACCTCGGTCTCCAGCCGCTGAAGCGCTGCGCCCATGGCCTCGGCGCCGAGGGTGGTGTCCATCCGCGCCCGCTCCTGGTCCAGGAAGCTGCGCAGCGCCGTCTCGATGGCCGCGGCCTGGCTGTAGCGCGGGTAATAGATGCGGGTGACACGCTCCTGCGCCGGGCTCTCATCGAGCTGCCGGATGATGCGGCCGGCCAGCTCGATGTACTCGCTGGTGCCGCCGACGATGAGGCTGTTGGTGCGCGCATCGACGGTGACGGTGATCGAGGCCTGATCGGCCGTGCCCAGCGTGGCGCTGATGCCCTCGGCCTCGGCCATCTCGGCCATCTCGGGCGTGGGCCGCAGCGTGTACTGGATCGACCGGGTGCCATCGGTCTCGGCGGCCTCGATGCGGAACATGCTCGAGATCAGCTCGGCCATCTGCCGGGCATCGGCGTTGGTCAGCGAGAAGACGCGAAGGTCGGCCTTGCGCGGCACGGTCGAGTCCAGGGCGGTGATGAGCTGCTCCAGCAGCGGCATGCTCTCGACCGGGGCCGAGACCACCAGCGAGTTGGACCGCCGGTCGGGCGTGATCAGCAGCGACTCCTGTAGCGCGCTGCGGATCAGCTTCTGACCGGCCTCGTTCTGCCCGATGAACTGAAGCAGCGTCTGGCGGTTGGCGCTCTCACCGTGCAGCGCCGGCGACTGGTTGGTCAGGGCCTCGAGCAGGATCGGCGATATCTCGGTGGCCCTGGCGTTCTTCAGGGCGAAGAGGCGGATTTCGGTCACCTTCAGCACCGTGTCCACGTCCAGCCGCTCGATGAGCTGGCCGATGCGAAGCATGTCGCCCTCGCCGGCGGTGACGATCAGCGCGTTGGTGCGCTCATCGACGCTGATGCCGATCCCCGCCACGCCCTGGGTCTCGACCAGCGTGCGAAGGCTCTGGGCGGCCTGGCCGGCATCGGCGCGGCGGAGGGGGAAGACGCGCGTGGGCTGCATCTCGGCGCTGGCCTCATCCAGCCGCCGGACCATCGACTCGGCCAGTTCCATGTCCTCGGGCGTGGCCCCGATCAGCAGCGCGTTAGCCCTCGCATCGGCGATCACCGTCACGTCGAAGCGCGGCTCGCCCTCGCGCACCGGCCGGCGGTCGAAGAGCTGCTGGATCATCGGCGCCATGACGCCGGCGGTGGCGTTCTTGAGCGGGAAGATGCGGAAGGTGCTCTCCTTGCTGGCCGATTCGCCGTCGAGGCTCTCGAGCAGACTCTCGACCGCGGTGAAGCTCTCGCGGCTGCCGGCGACCAGCAGCGTGTTGGTGCGCGGGTCGGCCACGAAGGTGACGGCCAGGGCGCGGCCCTCGCCGCCGGCGTCGATCTCGGCGCGGCGCTTGGCGTCGAAGAGCTGCTGGAGCGTGGGGCCGATGCGCGTGGCATCGGCGCGCTCGAGGTCGTAGACCCGCAGGTCCGAGAGCACCGCCATGGCCTCTTCCGAGTCCAGCCGCCGCACGATCTCATCGATCACGGCCATGTTCTGCTTGCTGGCGGAGATGATCAGCGCGTTGGTCCGCGTGTCGGTCTCGATGGCGATGCGCTCCATGGCCTCGAGGCCGGGCGCATCGGCGGGCCGGCCGGGCTTATAGAGGCCCTGGCTGATGAGGCTGCGCAGCATGGTGGCGATGCGCGAGGCATCGGAGTGCTCGAGCACGTGAATCTGCACCACGCCGGTCTCCATCGGTGGGGGCACATCCACCTTCTCCAGCAGGCCGCGGATCAGGCCGAGGTTCTCCCGGCTGGCCGAGACGATCAGGGCGTTGGCCAGCGGGTCGGTGGCGATGTCCACCCGTGACTGCGGATCGGGGGTCTGACCCTGCGGCGTCATGCTCTGAAGCCTGGCGGTGAAGAGCTGCTGAATCGTCGGGCCGACGGTGCCGGCATCGTTGTGCTCGAGCGGAATGACCGTGAGCTGCACCGCCGGGTCGGTCAACTCGACATCGAGCCGCTCGAGCAGGCCCTCGAGCACGGTGGTGTCGTCGCGGTTGGCCACCACCATGAGGCTGTTGGTGCGCACATCGGCCAGGATGATCGGCCGCTGGCGCTGCACGTCCGGGGTGGTGGCGGCTTCGTAGCGCCGGTCGAAGAGGTTGGCCAGCGAGGTGGCCAGGGCGCCGGCGTTGCCGTGCTCGAGCGGGAAGAGCTGCACCTGCCCCAATAGCGCCACCGTCTCGCGGTCGATGGCCTCGAGAATCTGGCCGATGACCTCGAAGCTCTCAGCGCTGCCGGTGACGATCAGCGCGTTGGTCCGCGGGTCGGGGACGATCAGCACGCGCATCGACTCGGCATCGCCGCTGCCCAGGCTTTCCTGGCGCTGCACGCGCGAGTCCATGATCGTCTGGACCGTGCCGGCGATGGTGGCGGCCTCGGCGTGCTCCAGCGGCACGATGCGCACATCGTGTACCCCGATGGCCTGCTCGGCATCGAGGTTCCGCAGCAGGGCCATGAGCACCTCGAAGCTGCGGTCGCTGGCGGCGATCACCAGGGCGTTGGTGCGGGTGTCCACTGAGATGGTCGGCCGGTCCTCGGGGCGCAGCAGGTCGGCGCTCGGGCCGGTGTAGAGCCCATTGAGCACCTCCCGGATGCGCGTGGCATCGGCGTGCTGAAGCGGGATGAAGCGGACGCCGCTGGCCGCGCCGGCGCCGGGGATGTCCATGGCCTGGATGACCTCGGCGATCAGCGGCATCACGTCGCTGCGCGCTGCGACCACGAGAATCTGCGTCGTCGGATCCCCCTGGATGGTCAGCGCAGCGCGGGTGCGCGCGATGTCGGTGGTGATGCCCTCGCCCTCCTCAGCCAGCGCTGCGCGCAGGCGCGTGACCTGCACGCGGGCGCCCTCGAGGCCGGGCACCTCCGCTCCCTCGGCGAAGGTGGCCTGAAGCAGCGGCATGAGGCGGTTGACGTCCGCGTGCTTGAGCGGGAACAGCCGCACCTCGGTGACGATCTTGCCCCGCTGCTTGTCCAGGTCCATCACGATCGCCTCGGCCAGGGCCACCGATGCCGCCTGGCCGCTGAGCACGATGGCGTTGGTCCGCAGGTCGGCCGAGACGTTGAGCGGGTTGACCAGCGCCTGGCCCACCTGACCCTCGGGCTCGGCGCGACGCTCGACGCTGGTGCGCGCCCGGCCGGCGAACTCGCGGCCCTGCTCGAAGACCTCGCGCAGCACGTCGCGAACCGACTCGGCATCGGCGTGCTCGAGCATTACCAGCCGCACGGACACATCCGTAGCCATGGGCGGGCTGTCCAGCAGCTCGACGATGGCCTTCATCGCCTGGAGGTTCTCCGGCGTGGAGGTGATCACCAGCCGGTTGCTGCCCTGCTGGTCGGGCTGGACGGGGTCGGCGGTGATGCGGATGGGCTGGGTGAGGTCCAACTCGGGCATCTCGCCGTTGGCGTCGACCTCCCGCAGGTGCACGCGAAGCCGCCGCACCTGCTCCTGAAGCGCCAGCGCCTCGGGCGTAACCACCTGCCCATCGTCCGGCCGCAGCATCTCCTGGAGCACCCGTGCCAGCCGGGTGGCATCGGCGTGCTCGAGGGGGATGACCAGCACATCGGCGGCCTCGAAGGCCGCGGGCTCATCCAGCGACTCGATGATCCGGCCCACCTGCTCGAAGACCGAGCCGTGGGCGGTAAGGATGATCGACCGCGTGCGGTCGTCGGCCTGCGCGGTGATCGGCTCATCCGGCCGCGCCTGGCGGATGGGCGCCAGCAACTGGTTGAGCGTGCCGATGATCTTGCTGGGCTGGGCGTGTTCGAGGGTGAAAATCTGGAACGAGACGCCCTGGCCGACCTCGGCCGAGTCGAGCTGCTTGATGAGCCGTTCGATCTCGGGCATCCGCTGCTCGGCGGCGGCCACGAGCACGGCGTTGCTCTGGGGCAGGGCCGTGACGGTGATCCGCTCGCCGGGGGCGATGCGGTCGGAGATGGCCGAGTACATCCGCGTCATCGCCTCGGCCACGCGGTTGTTGGAAGCGTTCTCGAGCTGGAAGACCTGGAGCACCGGCTTCTTGCTCTCGGCCGACTGATCCAGCATCTGGGCGAGCTGGAGGATGGCCTCGTAGTCCTCATCGTCGGCGCTGATCACCAATGCCCGCTGCTGGGCAAGGACCGAGACATCGACGCGGCCGGCATTGGCCCCGCCCCCCCCGCCGCGCTGCCCGCGCGGCGCTTCAGCGCCCTCGGGCCCGCTGGCGCCGAACAGGTCCAGCACCGCGCGCTCGACCTCGCCGGGCTCGGCGTGCTGGAGGATGATCAGCCTCGGGGTGCCCGTGGGCCGGGTCATTTCCTCGACCTGCCCCACCCACTGCTGCACCTGCTGGTACATCTTCTCGGTCGTGGCCAGCACCAGGGCGTTGGCCCGGGCATCGGCCGTCACCGCCAGCGGGTCCAGCGACCGGTTGCCGCTGCGCGCCGCGGCGGACTGCTGCTGGTACAGCTCGCGCACCATCGCCGCGGTCCGCGTGGCATCGCTCTTCTGAAGTGACACGAGGTAGACACCCGTGCCGCTGTCCATCGAGCTGTTGTCGAGCTGGCGGGCCATGGCCACCATGCGCTCGAGGTCGTTGGCCGGACCGCTGACGATGAGCGTGTTGCTCGAGGTTTCAGCCTCGACCACCACCCGGCGCGGCTGGGGCTGGCCGCGCGCCGCCGGCTGCACCATGTTCGCCGCGATGCGCGTCAGTGTGCGGGCCAGGTCGGCGGCCTGGGCGTTCTCCAGTGCCACCATCTCGGTGCGCACGCCCTCGGCACCAGGTACATCCAGGCGCGAGAGCAGTTGTTCGAAGCGCTCGATCTGCGCGCTCGAGCCGGTGACCACCAGCGTGTTCGAAGCCGCATCGGGCACGATCGTGATCGACTGGTCCGCCGCGCCGCGGGCGCCGCGGGGCTGGGCGAAGGCCTGGGCAAGTGTCGGGGCAAGCGCGGTCGCATCGGTGTGCTGGAGGGCGAACAGATGCGGCGTGGGCTGCTTGTCCTTCGCCGTGGCCTCGAGCACCTCGATCAGGCTCTCGATGGCCTCGAAGTCCGACTCGCCGGCCTTGACCACCACCGCACGCTGCGCTTCGAGCACCGTCACCTCGACGCGGCCACCCACCGCCGCCTGCGCGCCGCGACGGCCCGGCGCGGCCGGCTGCTGGCCGAACAGGCCCATGATCGCCGCCTGGACCTCCCGGGGCTCGGCGTACTCGAGGCTCACCACGCGGCCGGAATCCTCCTGGCCGCGAAGCTGCTCGACCTCGCCCAGCCATGTGCGAACCTTGTCATACATCGGCTCGGTCGTGGCAAGGATCAGCGCGTTGGCCTGAACGTCGGCAGAGACCGCCAAGGGCTCGATGCTGCGCCGCTCCCGGCGAGCCGCCTGAACCTGCTGGTTGTAAAGGTCCCGAACCGTCGCCACGGCCGAAGTGGCATCGCCGCGGCCCATGTCCAG
>PUMS01000463.1 GCA_003551485.1 Phycisphaeraceae bacterium
CCTCAACTCATCGACGCCATCCACCACATCAACCGCACCGCGGACCTGGACTACCTCGACCACTTCAGCGAGCAGGAACTGGCCGGCTACCTCCAACGCCTGACCACGCTGCGCGGCCGGCGCGGCCGAGCCAGCGTCTGGGTCCGCGACCCTTCCCGTCCCGCCATCGTCGTCCGCATGAAGCCCGCCCGCCACGGGTGATGAGCATGGCGCGGCCCTGGGGGCCGGCCCTTCGGATGCCCCCCGTGGCTTGTCCACTGGTGCTTTCCCCTGCGCCGAGGCACTGGCTGGCAAGCAGCCATTGGCACCCGATGCGTTCCGTGCCCCGCGGCCGCAATGACTTTGACACACCCACGCCCACCGCCGCGGCTCGGCGGGCGCGTTTCATCGGCGCGGCGGGGGGACTAAGATGATCCGCCCGTTGACCCGAGCAAGGCATGGACCCGATCCCCGACATCCTGGATGACCTGCGGCGTGGCCGCACCATCGTGCTGGTCGATGATGAGCAGCGCGAGAACGAGGGCGACCTGGTCTGTGCCGCCGAGTTCGTCACCCCCGAGGTGGTCAACTTCATGCTCCGGGTCGGGCGCGGGATGCTCTGCGTGGCCCTCACCGGCGAGATCACCCGGCAACTCGGGCTCGACCCGCAGGCCACGGTCAACACCGCCCCTCGCGGCACGGCCTACACCGTCAGCGTCGATGCCCAGCCCCACCACGGGGTCAGCACCGGCGTCAGCGCATCAGACCGTGCCACCACCATCCGGCTGCTGGCGGGCAAGGATGCCGCGGCGGCGGATTTCTGCCGGCCGGGCCACATCCAGCCGCTGCGCGCCCGCGAAGGCGGGGTGCTGGTGCGGGCCGGGCAGACCGAGGGCTCGGTGGACCTGTGCCGGCTGGCGGGCCTGCGGCCGGCGGCGGCGATCATCGAGGTGCTCAACGACGATGGCACCATGGCCCGCCGCCCCCAGCTCGAGGCCCTCTGCCGCGAGCACGGCCTGAAGATGTGCTCGGTGGCCGATGTGATCCACTACCGCCTTCAGCGCGACCAGCTCGTACACCGCATCGAATCCACACCCGTGCAGACCGAGGCCGGCCCCTTCCAGTTGATCGCCTATGAGAGCGAGGTCGACCTTCTGCCGCACGTGGCGCTGACCCTCGGCCGCGTGGGCAGGCTGGATGAATCGGGCTGCCCCATCGACATCGATGAGCCGGTCCTGGTGCGCATGCACAGCCAGAACCTGCTGGGCGATGTCTTCGGCGACCGCAACTGGCCCACCGGACGCACGCTCCAGCGGGCGATGCAGATGATCCAGGAAGCCGGCGAGGGCGCAATCGTCTACCTGCGCCACGAGCAGATGGGCAGCGGGGTGCTCCGCCGGCTTCAGACCGCGCGGCCGTCGGCCGCCGCCATCGCCGCCGAGGCGCTGGGCGCGGCGGGGATCGGTGGTGGCGGGGGCGGGGGCGGTGGCGGGGGCGGCGGCATGGATGAGGAGCAACCGCTCGCCCTCGGCCGCAGCCAGACCGAGCCGGGCATCCGGCCACCGGCCGACAAGCGGGACTACGGCATCGGCTCGCAGATTCTGCGGGACCTGGGCATTCGTCGGATGCGCCTGATCACCCGCCACCCCTTCACGCCCACAGCGCTGGCCGGCTTCGGCCTGTCGATCTGCGGCTTCGTCGATCCGGAAACCGGCCAGGTGCGCCAGGGGCCGGCCGACGACGCCGGGCAGGGCCCTCACGCCACATCGGGGGACGGTTCATGAAGGCGCATCATCCGCTGAAGGTCATGGTGCTCGCCGGCGGACCCGACCGCGAGCGCGAGGTGAGCCTGGAGTCGGGCCGGGCCGTGGCCGAGGGCCTGACCGCCGCCGGTCACGAGGTGCGACAGCACGACATCCTGCCCGAGGACCTCTCCGCGCTCGATGCGTTCGTGCAGTGGGGCGGCCATGTCATCTTCCCGGCACTGCACGGCGCCTGGGGCGAGGGCGGGCGGCTTCAGCGCATCCTCGACCAGCGCGAGCTCGCCTACGTCGGCAGCGGCGCGGCCGCGGCCGAGCTGGCCATGGACAAGCGGCTGTCGAAGCTGGTGTTCGAAACCCAGGGCGTGCCCACACCGCCGTTCGAGTTCGTCCGCGTCGGCGAGCGGATCGACATGCCCCCGCCGGTGGTGGTCAAACCCCACGATGAGGGCAGCAGCATCGGCGTGCACATCTGCCGCGATGCCGATGCCATCCAGCGGGCGCGCCAGGCGCTGAGCCAGCGCCACCACAGCCTGCTCATCGAGCGCTACGTCGAGGGCTCGGAGATGACCATCGGCCTCATCGGCGGTGCGCGCGGCGGGGGCTATGACATCCTTCCGGCACTCCACGTGATGCCCGCATCGGACTTCTACGACTACGAGGCCAAGTACCAGCGCGACGACACCCGCTACCGCTTCGACATCGACCTGCCGGCGGAGGTGCTCGAGCAACTGGGCCAACTCGCCCTGCGGGCGCACAAGGCCCTGGGCTGCCGGCACCTGTCGCGGGTGGACTTCATCATCGACCGCGAGCACCGGCCCTGGTGCCTTGAAGTCAACACCATGCCCGGCTTCACCAGCCACTCACTGCTGCCCAAGGCCGCGGCCCGCGCCGGCCTCGCCTGGCCCCAACTGCTCGACCGCCTCGTCCACCTCCCCCTCGCCGGCCACGCCCACCACGCCGCCCGCGGGGCGTGATGCCGAAGCGCCGCTGCTTTGAGATTGCGGCTCGCTCCGGCCTCCTCTCCCCTTCCGAGGGCGGGAGAGGGGAGAAGGGCCGAGCGCGACATTCACCCTGGTGGGTGTGGCGCCCGCCTCATGAGACACTGCCCTGAAACGCGCAGTGAGGCGGAATGGTGCGTGCTGCATCGGGTATCGTCGGCTGTTCGTCGGCCATTGCCCCTGGGCTGCGTCACCTGTAATGGTCGACAACCCAGCGGTGGCACCGGCCGAGATGCGGCGGCTAGAATGCCACCGCCCCACCGGGCAATGGCTCATCTGGAGGCGTACAGCCGTTGCAGCGCTGGGATCGCGGGGGCGAACTGCTTCTGCTCCATCCACACGGTTCCCCGGAGGGCCCGCCCATGTTCACCAAACGCGGTTTCCATCCCCATGCGAGAGTGTGCACCATCGTTGCCGCGGTCCTGTGCCTTTCCGCGTTCGTATCCACCACGGCATCGGGCCCTGCTGCTGCCGTGGAGGGCGACGTCCAATCCGAAGCCCGCGAAGGCGCCGGGGCACACGGGGGGGGCGGGGCATCCGGGGGGACCGGGGGCGCCGAGGCCACGGAACCGCAGGCCAGGGCCCTCGCCGTGGAGTATCTCCAACGTGCTCGCGAGGAGGTGGAAAACGTCCGCGAGGAGCAGCGCCGGCGGGCGTTCCTCTATAAACGCATCGTCGCATACCATGTTCACCTCGGCGACATCGCCGCCGCAAAGCGCACGGCGAAACGGGTCAGTCCCGGGACCGATCAGCCCGGTTCGTATCACGATTCGGCCTACGAATTCATCGCCATCGGCCAGGCGCGGGCCGGTGAATTCGAGGGCGCCAAGGCAACCGCGACGCGCATCACCTGCGAGCATACCCAGGATGAAGCCTACGCGGCCATTGCCGTCGAGCTTGCCGCCGCGGGCGAGCTCGACCGGGCCCATCGGATCATCCCCGGCCTCATCGACGTGGAGCAGCAGATCGAGACACACGCCCGGATCGCGGTCAGACAGATGCAACTCGGTCGCGATGCCGAAGCGCAGGCGAGTTTCGAGCGGGCCCGGAGAAGGATCGAGCGGATTGATGTGCCGGTGGAAGATGGCGAGGCCTCGTTGTGGAACGCCAGGTTTTTCACCAGCCTGGCCGGCGCCCAACTCCACATCGACGATCGTGCGGGTGCGATGAACAACTTGCAGCGCGCGCGGAGGTACCTGGACGAAGCAAGGGATGACGAGTGGCTGCCAGAGTTTGAGCGCGATACCGCAGATCGCGGCTACATGGAAATTGCCGGCCTTCAACTCGAGGCCGGCGACCATGCCGGCGCTGGTGAAAGCCTGGCGCGGCTGGAGGGTGCGGTCTGGGAAGAAGACCTTGCGCGCCACGTGTATTACACCCGTTTCATCCATCCTCACCTCGAAGCCGCAAGGTTCGATGACGCCATCAACGTGGCAGAATCCACCCCGGACCAGGCGATGCGCGACCATGTGCTGGACGCCATCGCAGCCGCCCAGGCGAGGGCCGGTGACTTCACCGGCGCCAGAAAAACCGCCGCGGCGATCGAGGACACCGCGCAATCGAACAGGAGCCTCGCATGGGTTACCCGGGTCCAGGCCGAATCCGGCGAGGTCCAGGCGGCGCGCAAGGCCGCCGAATCGATCGCAGATCAACCCGCGCGGGACCGCGCGTTGCTGGCCCTTGCCAAGGGCTCTCTTGAACGAGGCGACATTGCCCGCGCGCAAGAGGTGGCTGCCCGCATCACGGATCAAGACGATCGTGCGGACATATACCAGCGCATCGTTGATGCGCTGGCGCAAGACGGTCGATGGGCCGAAGCCGGCGAGTGGGCCGAGGCGATCGATAGGGCGGCCACACAGAGTTGGGCTCACCATGCCATCGCCCTTGCCCGGGCCCGGGCCGGCGACACCGGCAAGGCCATGGCGATGGCCGAGGCCATTCAACACGCACACGTTCGGGCGACCGCCTACACCTCCGTGGCGGCAGTGTTCGATGACCACGATGAGCCGGCAGCGGCGTCAAGGGCCTTGAACTTCGCCGAGGCGGCAGCCGGCCGGATAGAAGACCCAGCGCGGCGGGGCCGGATGTGGACGGATGTTGCCCTGGGATGGTTTGGAGCCGGCGATGCAGCGCGCGCCCGCAGCGCAATGGACCATGCCCTCGCCAGCGCCCGGGAGCAGGGTCGCGATGCAGAAGAAACCTATGCGTATCGTGTCATCATCCGCGCCTGGATCAGCATGCGGGAATTCGCCATCGCCCGTGAGTTGGCCCAGGCCATCGAAGATGTCCCGAGGCAATCCTCCATCATGCACCAGATCATCCGGGCCCAACTCGACTACAAGGATGTGCAAGGCGCCATGGTGACCGCTCTTGCCACCGCCGATGAATCGCGCCGGGCACGAGCCCTCGGGCTGATCGTTCAGGCAAAGATCGATTCCGGTGATCTCGATGCTGCCCGCAAGGTCGCGGTCACTATCGACAGCCGCGGGCAACAGACCGATGCGCTGTGGGCGATCGCCGAGGCCGAGGCGGAGGCCGGCGATCATGTCGCCGCCGCAAAGACCCTTGGGCTGATGCCCGGCCGCGGAGCCGGTTTCGCCTTCGAATCGCTGGCCCGGACCGCGGCGGAAGATGGGGATGTCGAGGCGGTTGAAGACTTGCTCGCGGCCGCTGAATTACCCGAATGCCGGATCGAGATATTCCTCGGCGCGGCGGAGGGCGTGCTTGGAATCAAGGAAGACCCATTCGGCGGCATCCCAGACGAGGAGCAGGGGATTTGGGTGAGATGGTGGTAACCTGCCCCCGGTCCGAGCATTCCTCCTCGCTGCCTGATGTGGGGGCGTAACTGCCGCCGATTTCCATGGCGTGGGCGATGCCGTGGACCTGGGATGCAACCGCCGGTGTGGAGGCGGGTCTGCCGCGACGCTCGCGCCTGGGCCTACGGTACCAGTGGCGGCTGGTCCGCCGGTGGCTGCGCTTTGCGGTGACCGCCACCGCGGGCCGCTGGGCCACTGGGTTCAAGGTCGATTCGGGCCAACCCACCGACGAAACGATCAGGCAGGGGGCAGGCCACCCGTGGCAACCGGCGGGGAATGACGCCAGAGCCCGGATGGGGCTTTAACAGAGCCGTTGCACCGGCCCACCGGGACCACTGCGCCATGCCCGCGGCGAAGGTAAGCTGGGGCGTGCCGGCCCGGGCCGGTGCCGGAGCAATCATGATGAGACAGATGGCATCTCACCGTGCGGCGGTTGTGCTGGGGCTGATGCTGCTGCTGTGCGCGGCCGCGGAGCAGGCCGAGGCGGGCCCGGCGGCGGGGCCGGGGGCGGGCGAGGAGGGTGAGGTCGTCGTGCCCGGCGGGCCGATCGGGGCGGCGAGGCAGGAGGCCACGCGGCAGGCGGTGCTGGGCACGTGGATGGCCGAGGTCGGCTCCAAGCGCGTGATGCTGCGAATCTACGATGATGGCACCTACCGCCTGGACCAGCAGGGCGGCCGGTTCAACGTCGTGGGCAACGAATTGCAACTCATCCCCGAGGTCGGCCCACCGGTGACCTATGCCTGCGAGCTGGCCCTGGACGTGATGACGCTCACCGGCGGCGGCCTGCCGGCGCCGATGCGGTTTGCCCGGATGCCGGAACTGGGCGGCTATACCGACTGGGTCCGTGCCCTGGCCCCGGCGTGGGTGGGCGACCGCGGCTTCCGCCTGCTGACCATCGCCCTGGTGGTGCTGGTGACGTGGCTGGTCATCGGCGCGGTGAGGTTGCTCAGCCGCTGGGCGGTGATGAGCCATCGCGGACCGATGAAGTACATCGACCGCCGCTCGAAGCACCGGCTGCTGACGCTGCATTCGCTGGGGCTGAACCTGTTCAAATACATCGTCTACCTCACCGCCCTGGGTGCGGTGCTGGGCGAGTTCGGCGTGAATTACACCACGTACCTGGCCTCGCTGTCGGTCATCGGCCTGGCGGTGGGCTTCGGCTCGCAGGGTCTGGTGCAGGACATGGTCACCGGCTTCTTCGTCATCTTCGAGGGCCAGTACGATGTGGGCGACATGGTCGAGATTTCGGGCCAGAGCGGCATCGTCGAGGAACTGGGCCTTCGCATGACCAAGCTGCGCACCTACCAGGGCCAGGTGGTGGTGATCCCCAACCGCAACATCGCCACGGTGGCCAACTTCACCGCCGGGGCGATGGAGGTGCGTGTGGATGTGGCCCTGGCCGAGAAGGCCCGCGCCGGCCGCGCCCACGAGGTGATGGCCGAGGTGGGCGAGCAGGTCCGCCAGCAGTTTCCCGGCGTCATCCTCCAGCATCCGCGGATCAAGGAGACGCTGACCCTGCCCGGCGGCGGCTGCTTCGTGCGGATGCGCCTGGGCATCTGGCCGGGCCAGCAGTGGGTGGTCGAGCAGCAGTTGGTGCCCCGCCTGCGCGAGGCCCTCGGCCGCGCCGGCATCGATATCGCCGACGACCGCATCGTGGTCTTCTACCGCGGCCAGCACCACGAGACCATCACCCCCTGGCGCCGCCGCTTCGGCCGCTTCGCCTCTACCCAACTCAGCCCCCACCTCC
>PUMS01000310.1 GCA_003551485.1 Phycisphaeraceae bacterium
CGGCCACAGCAGGGCCGCCGTCACCGTCAAGAATGCCCAGCGCATCATGCTTCACCTCCTGATTGAATGGCCTGTCACCGGCTTTGCCGTGGGCAATACTGCCACGGCATCAGGTCGGGCATGGCCGGGTGTTCCCAGTCCAGTTCATCCCAGGGGCCGATGCGGTCGGCCTCGAGCAGCACCTGGCGCTGGCCGTTGCGCACCACGGCGGCCTGCTGCTCGGCATCGCTGCCCAGGTGAATCACCTGCTCGTGATCGCCGTGCCGCACCCGGACGCTGGTGGGTGAGAGTTGCTCGACGCCGGGCGGGTCCTCACCGCTGCGGTGGGGCATCAGCACGATGAGCCAGTCGCTGCGCCCCGCCGCGGCGTTGAGGCGCAGCCAGCGTGCCATCTCGCCGCCGCGCCAGGTGCCTTCCTCGAAGTCCCGGGGAATCCAGTCGCCGAACATGTCGCGTTCGTAGTCTTCGAACTTGCGGCCCCGCCGCTCGCCCGCCCCGCCGCGCCAGCCCCACTGGCGCTTCTCGACGGCCTCGATCTCGGGGCCGAAGACAAACACCGTCAGGTCCACACCGAGCTGGCCCTCGAAGCGGAACGTGCGGTCATCGAGCCGTTCGATCTCGCGGCCGAGCACGTGCAGGTTCCACCACACCGGCTCGGGCGAGTCGATCTCATCGCGCACCACCAGGAAATCCGGCGGCGCATCGGCCTCGCCTTCGTGGCGCACCAGCATCGCATAGCGACGGAACCGCCACTTGCGGTCCTCATCCCAGTGCACCTCGGGATAGTCCCACGAGGGCACGATCGTTTCGTGCGGCGTCAGCGGCGTGGTGGTCAACCGGCGGCTGTGCTCATCGGCGACGAAGACATCGGCCACCCCCCCGCCACCCCCGCCACCCCCGCCGCCACCGCCGCGTTCAAATGCCCGCGGCGTGGCGATGGTGATGGGTGTGAGGTCGCCCGGATGCGGCCGGTTGTGGATCGCCGCGCTCGAGAGACGCGGCGAGTAGTGGCAGGCATACTCGATGGCCAGCGGCGTGCCCAGGCCGGCGAAGTAGATGGCCATCTCATCGCCGGCGAAGTGGTTGCGCGCCACCCCGGCCTTGAGCGTGGCAAACGATTCGCGGGCATCGTCGTAGGCGTGGCCCCGCAACATGCCCCCGAAGCCGGGGAACGCGCGGCTGGAGAGGTCCATCGCCCCATCCCAACTCTCGGGAAAGCGGGCAAGCTGCTCGGCAAACTCATCATCAATGCCCCGGTAGTCCTCGGCCAGCCGCCGCAGTTGCCGGATGAAGTGGCTGGGGGCGGTGTCGCCCAGGGGCACGAGCTGGCGCTCACCATAGCGCCGGTCCACGGGCGTGTGCATGGCAGCGAGGTAGCGGGCACTTTCCTTCAGCCTTGGCCATTCCTTGAAGGCGTTGATCACACCGCGGTCGCGAAGCTCGCGGGCGAAGCGCACGTAATGGAAGTAGAACGTCGAGTAGGACAGGCTCTCGGTCCACGCGCCGCCCTCGAAACTCATCAGGTCGTTGAGCGTGCGCTCGAGCTGGGCGACCCCCTCCTCGACCCACTTCTCCGCGTGCGGATGATCGGGCATCAGCAGGCCGATGCGCATGGGGATGTTGAACATGTCCAAGTGGCCGTTGGGGTTGCCCGTGTACCAGCCGGAGGGGTGATACGGTGAGGGGTGGTAGTTAGGGTCGCGGAAGATGTAGGCCAGCGCGGCCAGGTCGCGGCTGTGCAGCGTCACTTCATCGCCCTCATCCAGCCAGTTGCCCAGGGCGCTGCTGACGCGGCGGGGATAGCTCGATGAGCCCAGCAGCGGCCGCATGAACGGCCCGCCAAGCCACTGCCCGGCGAAGCCGTAGGACTCCCGCCGCGCATCGGACTCCCACTCGAGCACCCAGTGATCGCGGATGCGCTGCAACGGCAGGTCGGCCTGGTTGCGGATCATGCCGGCGATGCGGCCGGCGATGTCGTGCCCGCCCGGGATCAGCGCCCAGTGGCGCACGCCGACATCCAGCGGCATCTCGATGCGGACCTGCCCTTCGACCTCACGGTCGCCACGGACGCGGATCAGTTGCGATTCGGGCCGCTGCCAGTGCTCGCGTTGCCAGTCCCCGCCGCGCCATGCATGGGTATCCCGGTCCGGCCCGCCGCGCCACGACCCGGCCCGGATCGCCGCCAGACCCAGGCCGGTGTCGCCGCGGCCGGAGGCGATGTAGGCCCAGGGCGTGGTGTTGCTCCATCCCGGCGGCGCCAGGGGGGCCAGCGTGGCGATGGGGTAGAACTCGGTCTCGAGCGTCGAGCCGCGCGGCGGCATCCGCAGCGTCGACATCCAGCTTCGCTGCCCGGCGTGGTCCACGCGCTGCGGGTCGATGTCGCGGAGGTCCACCTCCATCATCGCCCCGCGGCCGAGATGATAGTGCTCGACCACCTCGATCCAGGGCGTCTGCGCGCTGAAGGTGAAGGTCACCCGGTAGCGAAGCCCCGGCTCCTGGAAGCTGAACGTGCGCACCAGTTCCGCTCGGGCAGCGGGTGCACCCTTCACCGTCCACTCATCCTCGACCCCCACCGGCTCGATGTCCTGCGGCCAGTTGAACCGGCCGAGGCTCAAGCCGCTGCCGGCAGCGCGGATGGCATTCACCGGTCGCGGATCGGCCGGGTCGAAGTCCAGTTCATAGTGGCCGTTGCCGATGGTGAAGGCTCCAGCATCGCCCCCATCGCGCTGTCGGCGAACGACCGGCCGCCAGGTGCGCTCCGCCTCGGCAGCGCCGGCGTCGCGCATGGCGACCAGCTCGAAGTGGGCAGTCTGACCGCGTTGCACATCGGTGCGGAAATGGACCTCGATCCGCTCACCCGGTGCCACGCGCTCGACGGTCCGCCCATCGCGCACAAACGCCGCCGGCAGCACCTCACCCCCCTCGCCCCCCTCACCCCCCGCTCGCCGCCACAGCAGCCTCCCGGCATCGACCGGCCCCTCAATGCCGCCGATGCGCACGCTCTCCACCAGCGACTGCCCCTGCCAGCCATGCCCCAGCGGCTCGCGAACCTCGGCGGTGGCGAGGGTTTGAGCCTGCTCCGCGGCTGCATTCGGCGGCGCGGCGAGCAGACTTACTGCAAGCGCTGCCAGGGCGGCAACGGACCAGAGCGCAATCCAGCAGCAATGGGAGCGGCGATGCGCGACTCTGGTATCGCAGGTATTGCACATGATCAGAGACCTCCTGTTTACAGCAGTCTATCCTGTTTCAACGCCGCGATCTCCCCTTCCATTTCATCCGAACACCGCAAAAACGTTACAATGGCTGCGACACGGCTAATGCCCCGATTCTCAAGAGGGATCCCATGCCCACCCCCAACCCCGACCGCAAGCAACTGCTGGGCCTCTTCCAGGGCCTGCGCCTGACCGATGTCTGCGATGCCATGGACGCCGTGGGCTTGCAGGACCTCGGTCTCATGGACCCGGCCATCCGCCCGTTGTGGCGCGACACCGAGTCGTTCGCCCACCGCATCGTCGGGCTCGCCCACACCGTGCGGTTCAAGCCCGCCTCCAAGCGGGCGCCGCAGTTCGAGTCCTACGAGCAGTTCAAGAAGTGGATGGGCCAGTGGTACCGCGAGCTGGCCAAAGGGCCCATCACCGACCAGATCCAGGCCGGCGACCTGATCGTCATCGACGCCGCGGGTGTGGGCGACTGCGGCTTCATCGGCTCCAACAACAGCCTCCAATGGATGGCCGAAGGCGCCTGCGGCATCGTCACCAACGGCGGGGCACGCGACACCGATGAGATCATCCGCCAGAAGGTGCCCGTCTACTGCCAGCGCTTCGGCCGCGGCATCCGCCCCGGCCGGCTCGAGCTGGAATCGACCATGCAGCCGGTGACCTGCGGCGGGGTGTTCGTGCGCCCGGGCGACATCGTGCTCGCCGACGGCGACGGAGCGATCGTGGTGCCCATCGAGAAGGCCCAACAAGTGGCCGAAATCGCTATCGACGTTCAGGAAGGAGACAAGAAGGGCCGCCGCTGGTTCTTCAACAAGCTCGGCATGACCCACGACTTCACCACCGAGCCCCGGTCGAAGTGACCCCCCACCCCGCAGCGCTGATGCAGACATCGCCGCAGCCACCCAGCGCGGCACCCTTGCAACCCCTGTCACACCCCGCGCGCCGGGCGATGGCGGGATTCTCACGCGAGGGCGCTGAGGCGCCAAGAAAGATGGCGGAGATCGGATACGCCTGCGGAAGCATCGTTTTTCGTCCCGTTCGCGCCTTGGCGCCTTGGCGTGGGCCATTGTCCCGAGACATTCGGCGGAGCGGGCGTTGCCCGTGTGGACCGCCCCCCCGCGACCCCTGGGCTCAGGTCAGGGAGAGCAACGTCATGATGAACGATACCACCAGGGCTACATCTCGCCTCAGACGTAGATCATCTTCCTCGTCATCCCCCCATCGATGATGAAGTTCTGGCCCGTGATAAAGCCGGCGGCATCGCTGGCCAGGTAGACGGCCATGCGGGCGATGTCCATCGGTTCGCCGACCCGGCCGACGGGGTGCTGGCTGCGGTCGGCATCGCTGTGGTCGATGGGCCGCTGCGCGGCCGACTTCTTCCATTGCGCCGTCTCGATCCAGCCGGGACTGATGCAGTTGACCCGCACCGCCGGGCCCAGGCTCACCGCCAGCGAATGCGTCAGGGCCACCACGCCGCCCTTGCAGGCGCTGTAGGCCTCGGTGTGGGGCTCGCTCATCAGCGCCCGGGTCGAGGCGATGTTGACCATCGCCCCCCGGCCATCGCGCCCGAGGGCCTCGGCGGCGTGATGGGCGAAGAGGTAGATCGAGGTCAGGTTGGCCGCGAGCACGTGGTTGAAGTCGTCCAGCGTCAGCGCCGTCACCGGCCCGCCGCGGGCGATGCCCACGTTGTTGACCAGGATGTCCAGCCGCCCCCACCTGCCCAGCGCGGCCTCGAGCGCGGCCTGGACATCCGCCTGCCGGGTCACATCGCATGGCTGGAAGGCGACATCGCCGGCCGCGGAAAGCTCGGCCGCGGCCTCCTGACCGGCCTCCTGGTCGATCTCGGCGATGAGCACCGAAGCGCCGGCCTCGAGCAGCGCCAGGGCCGTGGCGCGGCCGATACCCTGGCCGCCGCCGGTGACCAGCGCTGCGCGGCCGGCGAGCAGGTCTTCGCGAAACGGGCTTCTACCTGTCATCATGGGCAAGCAACTCCAGCATCACTTCCAGTTGCCGCACCGAGTCGATGTACGCGTAGCGGCCGCCGGCAAAGTGCCCCGACTGTGCCACCGGCATGTCCTCATCGGACAGGTTCGCCACCGCCCGGTCCATGTCCGGCACGCGGAAGGCGATGTGATGCACGCCCGGGCCATGCTCATCCAGGTGTTCGCGCCAGATGCTGGGCCCGCCGACCGGCTCGATCAGTTCGATGGCGAGTTGCGGGCCGGCCTGGAAGAAGGCCAGCTTCGCCCGACCTTCGGTGGGTTGGCCGCGGTAGAGGATGCGGGTCTGCTCGGCCGGGCCGGTCTGGCGGACCTCGGGCACGGGCATGCCCAGCAGGCGGGCGTAGCGCTGGGCGTAGGCGGCGATGTCATCGACCACCACCGCCACCTGGCAGACGGTGTGCGTGCCCAGGGGGTTGGATTCGTGCATGAAAGCGGTTCTCCACGGCTCACGCGCCGGTCGCGACGGCCCGGATGGCACGTGCCAGGCGGGCGACTCCCTCGTGAATCTGCTCGATCGAGCAGACGCCGAACGACAGGCGCATCGTGTTGCAGGGGACCTCGCGGTCAAGGTCGGGGGCGAAGCAGTAAACGCCGGGCACGTAGAGCACGCCCTCCCGGATCGCGCGGCGGAACAGGTCGCCCTCCGGGCCGGTATCGATCTCCGGCGGCAGCGTCAGGTAGATGTAGAGCCCGCCCGCCGGGCGCGTCCAGTGCGTGGCCTCGGGCTGGAAGCCGCCCAGTTCGCGATTGAGGGCCTCGAGCATCGCATCGCGCTTCTGGGCGTAACGGCGGCACAGCGCGGCCACGTGGCGGTCGTAGTCGCCCGATGTCATCGCCTCGAGGATCAACTGCTGGCAGAGGTTGGCCGAGCCGAAGTCGTGATTGCCCTTCTGAAGCACCACCGGCTCGACCAGCGCCCGCGGCAGCAGGCCGTACCCCGTCTTCAACCCCGGCGCAAAGGGCTTGCTGAAGGTTTGCAGCAGGGCGATGAAGCGGTTGCCCTCATCGTGGCGCTTGAGCGATGGCGGCGGCCGGCCCTCGTAGGTCAACTCGCGGTAGGCCGCATCCTCGATCAGCAGCATCTGGTGATGCTGCGAATAGCGCTGCACGACCCGCACGATCCGGCCGCGGCGGTCGGCGGCGAGCGTCAGGCCCGTGGGGTTCTGGTGGTAGTCGCAGATGTAGATGATCTTGACCCGTTCGAGCTCGCCTCGCGACTGAAGCCTCGCCAGCACCCGCTCGAGCGAGGCCGGTACCATGCCGCACTCATCCATGTCCACGCAATGCACCCGTGCGCCGAAGGTCGCCAGCGTGCCCGTGTAGACGAAGTAGCTCGGCGCTGCGGTGATAACGATGTCGCCGGGGTCGACCAGCACCTCAGTCAGCAGAAACAGCAGTTGCTGACTGCCCGTGGCGATGACCACATCATCGGCGGTGGCGTGGAGATCGGCCGGCTCGAGCCCATCGAGCGCCGCCATGTGCTCCAGCAGGCGTTGGCGCAGGGCGGCATCGCCGGCGGTGGTGCCGTACTGGAGCGTTCGCCGGCCGCGCTGCTCATCCAGCGCCGCCGTCATCGCCCGCCGCGCAGGCTCCACCGGCAGGCTCTCGTAGTCCACCAGCCCCGCCGCGAGCGAGATCAGTTCGGGGTTGTCCACCGCCTGCTTCAACAGGTAGCTGATCGGCTGCGGCCCGGTGCGCACAGCGCGGCCCGAGAGTGCGAACGCGGGCGTGGTGGAGGGCGAGGTTGAGCTCATAACGCCCATCCATACCCTCGATGCCGGTGGGAAGCAAGGCGGCAGGCGTCGGGGGGTCCGAGGGGTGCCATGTTCCCCGAGTTGGGAGGGTGCCCCCGGCAACCGGTCCGCCTGTGTTCCCGACGCATAACGAGAGCATCGGCTGGCAAGCAGCCGGTGGTACCCGGCGAACTTGCCAGGCATTTTCCTGGTTGCAGGTCGTGGGCACTGGGGGCAAGCCGTCAGTGGCACCCGGCGCCCCGGGAGGCACGTTCGTCGGCCGCGCTGCGTACAATGAGAAGTCCCGGC
>PUMS01000206.1 GCA_003551485.1 Phycisphaeraceae bacterium
AGGATGTGGAAGTCAACCGCATGGCCGATCACGGTCTGTGGTCGATCTGGTTCCGGGCCGGCCGGCCCGAGGCGCACAAGCCCTTCGGCGAGGGCATGGCGGCCCTGGCGTGCGAGGACTACTCGGCCGCCGTGGCGCTGCTTCATCGCGCCAGCCGCCTGGACGGCGACTTCGCCGAGGCGTTCAACCAGTGCGCCATCGCCCACTTCCTGCTCGGTCAGTGGACGCCCGCCCTGGCCGACTACCGCGAGGCACTGCGGCGGGTGCCCTATCATTACGGCGCGATGGCCGGCGCGGGCCATTGCTTCGCCCAGATGGAACAGCTCGATGAAGCCATCAAGTGCTACCGCCGCGCCTTGTGGATCAACCCCCACCTGACCGCCATCCGCCGCACCGTCGACCGCCTCACCCACCACCTCAGCGACGGCACCGCCGCGAGCATGAAAACCATCGTCGGCCCCGAACGCATCCTGGGCTGAGCCGCCCGCCCCGGCTGCCACTGGTGGCTTGTCCACCAGTGTCTATCAGTTACCCCGCGGCATTGGCTGACAAGCCGGCCACTGCCCGGCGGCTCACGTGGCCAATTCCGCTTCCCTGGCTTCCTCGACGGCGGCGGCCTCGCCGATCTGGCGATCGACAAACAGCACCGCCGAGGGCTCGCTGCCGGCCATCTTCAACAGGCCCACGTATTCCTGGCACCATTTCTCTTCCTCGACCTGCTCGGTGATGAACCACTGGAGATGGACCATGGTGGCATAGTCATCGACCTTGCGGGCGAGTGCGAACAACTCGTGAATGGAGCGGGTGTTCTTCTTTTCGGACTCGTAGGCCGCCTCGAAGGCCTCCAGCGGGCTGGCGAAATCGAACGGCGGTACGTCGATGCCCTCGAACCTGACCCGGCAGCCGCGGTCGAGCAGGTAGTTGAACAGGCGCATGGCATGGTTGCGCTCCTCACCGGCCTGCTTGCGCATCCATCGGGCCATGCCCTTGAGGTTGACCGACTCGAAGTAGGCGCACATGGCCAGGTACCCGTGGGAGGCGGTCAGTTCCTGATGGATCTGCTGGTTGATGGCGTTCTCGATGGTGCTGTCCATGATCGGTCCTTTCCTGAAGGCGTATCCGGGACACGGGGCAAACCCATGAACGCCCCCTGTCACGACGACGCCGTCGCCGTCCATGGGGCGACGGCGCGGGATTGTAGGCCCGTGGTCAGCCACAGTCGGCTCAGTCGGTGCGTCGCGGCCCGCCGGATGGAGGCACAGATGGCCTGTCCGGGAGTGACAGGCGGCCCGGGCATTGGCGATCGTCGGGGCGGTTTGCGGATGGGCAGTGAAGGCCGCAGCGCCTCGGCCCGGCGATGTAAGGTGCGCAGTGACTATCAACGGTCAGGCAATGCGGCCGTGATGCGCCACCGGCATCAACGCCGCCGTCGCAGCAGCGCCGCCGCGCTGCACGCAAGCAGGGTGAGGGTGCCGGGCTCGGGGACGGGTGAGGCGGTCATCGTCGCGATCGGGTCGGGCCAGTGGGTGAGCAGGCGGGCAAGGTCGGATGGGCTGACGGCCCCATCGCCGGTCAGGTCGCCATCGGTCCAGGCCCACAGGCCCGGGCTCTGGTAACGGCTCAGCAGGACCGCCGCATCACGCAGGTTCACCGCGCCGTCGAGGTTCACATCGCCCATCGGCGCTTCTTCCCAGCCGATGTCACCCAGCGCGGCGTGGTCGAGGTCGGTGAACCACCGACGCGTCGCCCGCGGGATGCTGGGCACCATGCTGGCCGTCTGCGTCAGCCCCCCCACCGTGCTCGAGGTCCCGTTCGCCCAGTGATAGCGGTCGCTTTGCACCGGTGCGGGCCCGCCGTGGATGGCCACGGCCTGGGGGCCGGTGAAGTCGTCATCATCATCGATCTGGTTGAACCAGCTCTGCGCTGTGCCGATGCCCAGCACATGGCCCAGTTCGTGGATGGCGACGCTGAGAAAGTCGTAGGTGCCCGAAGGCGCGGCCACGTGGGGGTCGAAATGCCAGCTCGAACCGGTGTTGAACGCCACCGAGCCGCCCCAGATGCTCAGGTTGTCCTGTGGCGCTCCATCCTGGCCGCGATACCGCACCGTCTGCCGCCAGGCGGACGAGCCGCTGAGCGCGGCGATGGCGCCGAATCCGCCGCGCCCCAGCGTGCCGCTGCCCATGGACCGCCCACCGGCGTAGACGATGATCGTATCCGCGGGGACGAAGAGGTTATCGACGATGGTCAACTCGCCGGTGGCCGGGTCGAAGAAGTTCGCCGACCAGGTGTTGCTGCCGCCGGGCGCGATCTCCTCCAGCGAATCGACGTAGCGCTCGAACATACGTCCGGCGTACTCGAGGGTCTCAACCCGCTGCGGATCATCGAAGAAGCCGTGCACATCGTGACTGAAGTCGAACAGAATCGCGACCGCCCCGGCCGGCGCCCCACGCCCAAGGCCCGTCAACAGGGCTGCGACCAGCACGATGGCGGTCAGTGGCTCGGGTGTCCATCGTTTATGTTGCAGCGCCGGCATTCAATGCCCTCCTGATATCGGCGGCTGCGCCCGGTTTCGTGCGGCGCAACACAACCTCGCTCTCCATCGCATCCACACGCTGTGGCATCCGACGGATGATTCTGATCGGCTCGTTTCGTGAGCAGTGGTACCGGTCCATCATGCACCTGACTATCGGACCTGCCCCGCCGCGGCCATGAATAACCAGTAAGGAGGACGGGACTGACCCCGCCGACCACTCATTCAGAGGGTTTGCGGGTATGGCCAGAACAAAGTTGCAGGGAGGCCGGGGAGTCTTGTGAATGCCCCCATCAAGCGTTCACCTTTCACTCCGTGGACGGCTACGGCAATGCCGGCTGGACGATCCACTGCAAGGCCGGGTGGTTAGCCGCGGCCGATTCCTGCAACCGTTTTGGCTTGATTGCTGGCCGGACGCATCATCCGCCGCGTGCCTGCGGCCGACGCCGTCGCGACCCCGGGCATAGCATGGAAAGCAGCCGGCCGCGCCTGCCGCCGGGGGCAATAAGGGACCGTTCGCACTCGTTTGGCCTGACCGGCCCGAACGGCGCTTTCGGCGTTGGAGCGCCCCGTTAACTGCAAGATTCGCCAAGCCACTTCATAACGGAGGTCTGCCATGCCGACCGCATTCATCGCACGCACCTTGGCCACGACATGCTGCATCGTCCTCGTGCTCGCCCACGGCCCCTACGCCGGGGCTGACACGCCGCGCGAAGGCGGCCACGTGGTGCTCTCGCTCACCGATGCCGCCCTGCCGCAGGGGCCCGACCACGAGGCCCGGGCCGACCTGGACTTCGAGTTTCACCTTCACCCCGATGGCACCTGGGACGATGAGGTCTGGGCCTTCGGCATGAACTACGTGCGAGAAGGCCATTACGAACGTTCCCTGGGCAAGATGGACAACCACGGCCGGCTGGTGAACGTTGAGCAGGATGGCGACAGCATCCACCTGGACGTGGCCATGACCTTCATGGGCCATCCCCACATCGGCCAGGGCATGCGGCCGCAGCGCTGGGGGCGCTACCGCATCGAGGTGCAACGCGAGGGCGACCGCTTCACGGGCCGGTTCGAGGGCCTGTTCCACGGCTGGCCGGTGCGGGGCGCGGCCGAGGGCGAGATTCGCCGGCCATACATCGAGCAGGTCGAGGGCGTGCGGCCGCTCGAGCCGGGTGAGCACCCGCGGCTGATCTTCCGTCGCGAGCACATCGAGAAGCTTCGCGACCGTGCTGAGAACACGCCCGAGGGCCGCGCCATGCTCCAGCGCCTGCGCCAGCGCCTCGAGGGCGACATCGCCTGGGGCAACCCGCGCATTCCCGCCCGCTTCGCAGCAGGCTACGGGGTGCTGTATCAGATCACCGGCGAGCAGTCGGCGGCGGATGAGGCCCGATCCATCGTCGAGCGCATCATGGCCGGTGAGGGCCAGCACGCCCGGATGCTCCAGCGCGCCCCGCGGGTGATGGGCACCGCGCTGGCCTACGACCTGTGCCATGAGGCATGGGATGAAGACTTCCGCCGCGAGGTCGCCACCTGGCTGGAACACGCATCGTGGGATGTGCTCAACATGGGCGGCGGTGGCGGGCTCAACGATCACCCCCACAGCAACTGGATGGGCATCGCCTTCAGCGGCGCCGGCGTGGCGGCCCTGGCCGTGCTGGGCGATGAGGTCGATTTCCCCGATCCGCCCACGGCCCCACCGCACGTGAAGCTCGCCCCGCCGGATGACTATGAGCCCGGCCGCGATGTGCCCATCGCCGAGCTCGAACCGGGCATCATGCCCCGCCAGTGGCTGATGGTCGGGCCGTTCGAGACCGAGGCGGGCGTTGACTTTCTCCAGGACATCGGCGGCCGCGCCGAGGCCCGGCCCCATCGCGGCCAGCAGGTGCGCTTCGGTGAGGTGACACGCCGATGGGAGCTGACCACCGCCTTCGAAAACGATGCCCTGTGGCAGCACGACCACTTCACCGGCGAGCAGCCGGCCCTGGACCTGCTGGTGCCCATCGAGCGGGCCTACCACTCGACCAGCTACTACCACCTGGCGCTTCGCAACACGGAGCGCGGCTGGTACCGGTTCCGGGCCGATACCAATGCCGGCGGCGAGGCGGCCGTGATGTTCCTGGCCGGCCAGCGCCTGCACCACAACGATGTGGTCCACCTGGATGAAGGACTCTACCCGGTGACGATCCAGATCAGCGTCGGCTCGACCGAGCCGTGGGGCCGCATCCTCATGCAGCCGCGCTTCCATCCCATCAGCGAACGGGAGGCCGAAAGCCACAAGGCCATCGCCGAGGCCGACTACCTGCGCGAGCTCGGCCAGTGGCAGCGCGACCGCGAGGCCTGGCTCGAGGCCGGCCGGCGCTCCGTCCGCGCCCCGCACCTTCTGGCACGGGCACAGCGCGGCGTGTGGCGCCACCTGCGCGATGCCGCCGGCGACCACGGCTTCTACATCGAAGGTGAAGGCTACCTGCGATTCACCATGACCGTGGGCATGCTGCCCTACCTGCACGCCCAGCGCATCGCCATGGGTGAGGCCTTCATCGAGGAGTCGGGCCAGGAGTGGCTGCTGACACTGCCGCTGATCACCGGCATCGGCCCGGAGGGTTCGCGGCCGGCCTACGGGCCCGCCGGCTGGGGCGGCCGCGGCCAGCAGGAGGAGCGCAGCGGCGCCTTCGCCATGGGCATGAGCAACGTGCCACCGGACTACCTGCCCGCCGCGCGGTGGTGGTTCGACCGCGTCTTCGGCTTCGAGGGCGGCAACGAGACGTTCAACATCCACCTGCCCGACCAGGCCGGCTACGCGCTGATGAACTACCCCTTTGATGTCGAGCCGCGCAACCCCGGCCAGGTGCTGCCCCGGGCCGTACACGACCGCTACCACGCCTACTTCGCCTTCCGCAAGGACTGGAAAGAGACGGCCGACGGCCATGCCTCCGCCGATGATCTGCTGGCCATCTTCTACGGCCGCGGGGCCGTGCGGCGTTACGTGCACCAGGCCTCGAGGAGCCCCAGCATCCGCATCGTCGGTTTCAACCATCGCTTTGCCGACATCAACCGCGTGGCGGTGGACCAGGACATCGACGGCTGGCTGTACGGCGAGGTGACCCATGCCGAACTCGATGAGGCCACGGGCAACGGCAGCGTGACGGTGGACATCAGCCGCCAATATGAAGTCGATGGCGAAGATGTCGGTGTCACTGCCATGCGAGCCTTCGCCGTGGACTACAGCGAGCGCAGCGGCGCGGCGGGGCTCTATGCGGTGGTCGACACCGTCGATGGCCACAGCGGCCATGTCTGGCGCATGGCCACCGGTGCGCGGCCGCAGGTCGATGGCAACCGCTTCACCGTCGAGCGCGGCGGGGCCAGGCTCAGCGGCATCGTCGCCGCGCCGGCCGATGCCGAACTCGACGCCCAGCGCGATGCCCTGCGCATCCGCGGCGATGGCCGGTTCTTCATCGTGATGACACTCGATGACGGCGATGAGGCGGCCCCGATGCGCCTCACCGGCGAGGGGCTCGATGCCCGCATCGAGGTCGGCGAGCGGACCGTCCGCTTCGATGGTGAAAAGATCATCATCGAGTGAGCGATCCCGTGGCCCGACGGCCGGCGATGCAGTCGCGGCGGAGCCGGGCGTGCGCCCAGCTTCACTGTCCGGCCTCAATGTCCAGCATCGCCTCGGCCAGTTCCACGGCCAGTTCCGCGGCCGATGTGCTGTCCCGTGCCAGTCGCGAGAGCAGGCGGCAGACCTCGGACGGGTCGCCGTGACGCAGATGGGCCGCGGCCAGACTCATGCTCAGATAGCGGGTATCCGCAGTGGAAAGGGCATCGAGTTCCTCACCGGCGCTTCGGAGCGCATCCAGGGCGCCTTCCGCATCGCCCATCCCGGCCAGGGCCTCGGCCATGGCCAGCCAGCCGGCGTGGCGGCTTCGCGGGTGATGCAGCCGCGACATCAGGGCCTGGGCCTGCTCGGACCTGCCCAGTTGCACATCGGTGGCGATCAGCTTCGGCAGCGTGGCGACCTCGAAGGCGATGCGCCCGCGGCGGGCGCCGGTGACGGAGCGGCGCTGCGCCAGGGCCTCATCCACGGCCCGTGCCGCCGCTTCGCGGTCGCCATCGGCCAGGCTCACCTGCGCCAGCTCCCCCAGCAGGCGCAACCGGGCCCAATGCGGGTCGAACCCGCCACCGAAGCGGTCGCGTCCCCGTGGCGGACCGCCCTCGTCCATCTGATGCGCCCACCGCTCGAGCCGCTCGATCGCCTCCAGCCGGTACCGCAGCGATGCCGCATCGTCACCCCACAGCCCCTCGGTCCCCGTCAGGGTCATGCCGATCTGGGCAAGGGCCATGCGCCGGGCCCGCCAGTCGGGTTCATCCGCGGCCCGTTGCAAGGCGCCTTCCAGGTCACCGCTGAGCACCTGGACGCGGACAATGCGCGCCCCCAGCCAGCGCTGCTCGCGATCCAGTTCCGGCGCCACGCGGCGATACAGCGCCCACGCCCGCTCGATGCACTCGGCCGCACGCGTTGCATCACCCCAGGCGGCCCAGAGCCTGGCCATATCGAGCAAGAGGCTCAGCCGCTCATCGTCACCCTGCACGTTAGCCAGATCGACCATTGTCGATTCGAGAATCAACTCCACCCCCTCCGGCGGGCGCTCACCGCGGCGGATCGCGGCCAGCGGTTCGATCAGCGCGATCCGGCCGACGGGCTCGGCGATGTCCCCGGCCCGCTC
>PUMS01000052.1 GCA_003551485.1 Phycisphaeraceae bacterium
CGTGAGGGGTGCCGGCGACGTTGACGCGAAGTGGATCACCCAGCCGATAAGGAGCTGTCCATGGCCAGTAAGCTGCTGGTGGAAGTGACCGATGACAATTTCGAGAGCGAAGTCCTTCAGTCGGAGGTGCCGGTGCTGGTGGACTTCTGGGCTGAATGGTGCGCGCCCTGCCGCATGTTGGCCCCCATCATCGACCAACTGGCCCAGGAGTACCAGGGCAAGGTGAAGGTGGCCAAGATGGACACCGACGCCAACCAGCAGACCCCGGCCAAGTACCAGATCCGCGCCATCCCCACGGTCATGCTGTTCAAGGATGGCGAGAAGGTCCAGCAGTTTGTCGGCGTCAAGAGCAAGCAGGACTTCGCCGGCGAACTCGACCGGATCGTGGGCTGAGCGCGGCCACCTCGCGGCCGGCCCCGCCCCCCGGCCCCCCGGTTCGCCGGCCCCATCGTCCGCCGGCCTTCATCGGCGCTGCGGCGGCGGGCCACTGGGGCGGGGTAGGCATTGGCGTTGCACGGTGCCGGGTTCCCGGCGGAGACCCCTTCATGGCGATCCAGTTCAAGCAGCAGCAGCTTTCCAACGGCCTGACGGTCGTTGCCGAATGCGACGATGCAGCGCACACCTCGGCGGTGGGCTTCTTCGTCCGCGCCGGGTCGCGCGACGAGTCGCGCGAGGTGATGGGCGTTTCCCACTTCCTCGAGCACATGGTCTTCAAGGGCAGCGAGCGGCGTTCGGCGGCGGACGTCAACCGCGAGTTCGATGAGATCGGGGCCAACTACAACGCCTACACCAGCCAGGAGGCCACCGTCTTCTACGGCCAGGTGCTGCCGGAGATGCTGCCGCGGGCGGTGGACCTGATCGCCGACCTGCTGTGCCCGTCGCTGCGCGATGAGGACTTCGAGGTCGAGAAGCAGGTCATCCTGGAAGAGATCGGCATGTACGAGGACCGGCCGGCGCTTCGCCTCCAGGAGCACCTGCTGGAGAAGCATTTCGGCGAGCACCCGCTGGCCCACCGCGTGCTGGGCACGCCCGAGTCGATCCAGGCCCTCACCGCAGTGCAGATGCGGCAGTATTTCCAGCAGCGCTACGGGGCCGACAGCATCATCGTCGCCGCAGGGGGGAAGCTGGACTTTGCCCAGCTCATCGACCAGCTCGAGGACCTCACCGGCCGATGGGGGCCGACGGGGGCGCAGCGGCGTTACGATGAGCCGGTCCTGAAAAGCGCTGAGCACACGCTGGCCGACCCGCGCCTGAGCCGCCACTACGTGGCGATGCTCTGCCCGGCGCCGAGCACGCAGGACGAGCGCCGCTACGCTGCGCGCGTCCTGGCCGATGTCATTGGCGATGCCGATGGCTCGCGGTTCTACTGGAACCTGATCGATCCGGGCCTGGCCGATGAGGCGGAGTTCAGCTACTTCTCAGCCGACCGGCTGGGCAGCTATTTCGCCTTTGCCAGTTGCGACGTGAAGCGCAGCGGGCAGGTCGAGCAGATCATGCTTCGCACGCTGGATGACTACGCCGCTTCGATCGATGACGGCGAGATCGAGCGGGCCCGCAACAAGATCGCCACCGAGTCCACCGTCCGCGGCGAGACGCCCATGGGCCGGATGCAGAGCGTGGGCACGCGCTGGCTCTATCTCAACGACTACACCCCGCTGGAGGAGGAGGTGCAGCGAATCCTCGCCGTCACCCCCGACCAGGTCCGCGAGTTGGTCGAGCAGATGCCCTTCCAACCCCGCACCCTCTGCCGGCTGTGTCCGGGCGAGGATGCGGCGGCCGCAAAGCGACATCAGTAACCGGCGGCATGATCGGCCGGCGCCGGGCACGGTTGAGCCTCATCGTGGTCCGACCCCTGCGTGCGCGATACGATGCAGGGAGCGGTTTCCGGGCCGTTGTGTGGGAAAAGGAGCGCGTTTGTGAAGAGGATCGCCTTCATCGTGCTGGCGCTGATGGCGCATCAGAACGTGTCCGCGGCCATCGTCGAACCTCTCATGCCGGAGGCGGTGGACAACGATGAGGCGGCCCTCGCTGCCGCGGCCAGGGCGGTGGTGGCCGAGGAGCTGGAAGGCGGCTACCGGCAGTTCGACCTGACGGTGGCAGCCGTGGCGACCTGGGACGGCCGGCGCAACCTGCCCGTCAGGCTCCTGCTGCCGGCAAAGAGCGAGGAGGGGCCCTACCCGCTGGTGGCCCACGTTCACGGCGGGGGGTTCATCGGCGGCTCGCCGCAGGTTAACATCCTTTCGCAGCGCCGAGGCTTCTCCCGTGCCAAGCGGGCGTTGCTCGATGAGGGCTTTGCCATTGCCTCGCTGGGCTATCGGCGGGCGCGTGAGGCGGGCTGGCCGGCGCCGATCAGCGACACCCTGTGCGGCCTGCGGTTTCTGGCAGCGCACGGCGAACACTGGAACATCGATGCCTCGCGGATCGGCCTGACCGGACACAGTGCCGGGGCGCGGATCGTGGCGATGCTGGGCATGGTGCCGCGTGATCGCTTCCACGTGCAGGGGTTGCCCTGGCAGGATGCATCCTTCACGATCGGAGGCGTGTGGATGTGGGCGGGCTCGGCCTGGGACTGGCCGCAGGTTCAGCGGTGGACCGAATACGGCAAGCCGCGCAACTACAGCGTGCCCCGGCTGCTTTTCGGCGAGCACCCGGCGTGGGACACCGCCGCGCGTCACCGGCTTCGACTGCGCTATAGCTACCCGCACCTGTCGCGGTGCATGCCGCCGCTGCACATGGTCCGGGGCGAATCGGACTATGGCGGCGACCACAGCGATGCCGATCGAACGGTGGCCGTCTGGCGGGCGCTTGGGCGGGAGGCGACGCTCTCGATCGTGCCCGGCGGCCACAGCGCCACCGGGCCGGATGAGCCGCTGGTGGCATTCTTCAAGCGCCACCTGACCGGCCCGGCGCCGCCGCGGTGTCAGCCCGATCCGGTCGACACCGCCCGCCGCCTGCTGGCGGCGGATGATCCGGCGGCCGCGATGGAGGTGCTCAACAGCCGCCACACCCGCGATGGCGGCCGCCGCGTGCCCGACGGCGACTGGATGATCCTGCACGATGGGACCATGCTGTGGCTTGCCCACGGCACCGACTGGCCCGAAGAGGATGCCGGCCTGCTGCGGGCGATCCGGCGAATGCTGGCCGAGGCCGAATCCGCCGCGGCCCAGTCATTGCTTGCCCGCCGGGCGTGGTTTGCCGCGACCGAGGCCGCCCGCAACGCCGCCGCCCTCGACGGGGATGATGAGCAGGTGCGGCGGATCGCCCAGTCAGCCCGCGCCGCGGCCGACCGCGAGGCGGAGGTGTTCAAGTCGCTGGCCCGAGCCAACGAACTGCTGCACGACGGCCGGCGCCGCGAGGCGGTCGCCATGCTCGGGCGGGTCGATGACCCGCGCCTGGTGGCCGCCGCCGCGCGGCTGGAGGATGAACCCTCGCACGAAGCGCCCCAATGGGCCGAGGCCGCGGGCACCGATGTCTACGGCCGCTGGGCCGACCTGCGGCTGGGCGAGGGTGTCACCATGCGACTGCGCTGGGTTGAGCCGGGCAGGTGGGAACTGCCCGATCACCTGTGGTTCCGCAACCGCACCGAAGAGCCGTGGCAGCGGGACATCGAGGTGCAGACCGGCTTCTGGCTGGCCCAGACGCCGACCACGGTGGCCCAGTGGCACGCCTTAAGCGACCCGGATCGAACCGCCGGGCAGGGTCAGGCAGATCACGACCGTTCGCCGAAGGCGGGGGTCGATTACCTTCAGATCGTCGCCTGGCTCGAGAGACTCTCCGCGCGGCATCCGGGCATGATCGCACGCCTGCCGAGCGAGCAGCAGTGGCTGCACGCGGCGACCTGCGGCGGGCGCAACGATGTCCGTGCGGGCATCGACCTCCACGCCGTCCATGCCCTCTCGGTCGACCCGGCAAATCCGGGGCCGGGCGCGGCGGGGGCGGGACTGGCCGATCTGGGCGGGTTTCACGGCATGCTCGGGGGCGTGCAGGAGTGGACGGCATCGCCGGGCAGAAACGCGGCGCGCTTCACCGATGAGGCCGGCCGATTCCGGGTGATTGCCTATCCCATCGCCCGCGGCGGGGCGTGGTCGAGCATGCCCCACGACCTGGGCCTGCAAGCCCGTCAACAGCACCGTCACGGCAACCGCCAGCCGGACCTGGGCTTCCGCCTGGCCATCGGCAGCGACCCGGATGATGAAAACTGGCTCGGGCAGGTGGAGCGGTGAGACACCCGGCCGCACCTGCCCCCCGCGCCTGCCTGCGCCCGCCACGGGATGGGAACCGTGTCTGATGCTTCCCGGTTCAAAACCGTCCCCACTGCCACGTTCACGGCTTCATAAGGATCGTATCACGCCGTGAGCATCAACGGTGATGGTTGCGCGGTGAGCGTGGCCCGCTCCGAACCGGTCGAAGCAGTCGCGGCACTGTGCAGTCGGCAAAGTCGGGGATCGGCCGCAGCGTTCAACGGCGCAGCAGAAGCCGTGTAGAAAAACGCAAGAAAAACGTCAATTCCCCCTTGCGGAGAGAGCCTTCGTCGGTTACCATCGCGACCGGAAGAAGAGGCGGTCCTTCGCAGGGCCGGTCGCCGGGGACGAGTCACAGCGGCTACGTCGGTCTCATCGACGTGCCACGTGTGACCTTCCGGGAAAATCCGGCAGTTCATCGGTCATGGCGCAGAGTTGCTCCGGTGTTCTGTTCTGACGCTGTGCGACGTTCGCGACAGGCGTCGGTGTTGTCACCTGCCCCGTCTTCGGGGACCGTTCGATCGAACGAAAGGATGAGGATCAGATCATGAAGCATTCATCATTGCCGAAACATTTGAAGGCCGTACATGGCAGAGGCGCTGGCGTTGCTCACGTCCGGCGCGGGATCGCAGCAGCAAGGGCACGGCGACGGTGCCTGCGGGTCGCCGCGGCGGCGGCCGGCGCGGTGGGGCTGTCGTTCTCCGCGGCGGATGCGCAGACCATCATCACCACGGACACCACCGAGTCCGGCGGTACGCTCGATGTCGATCCGCCTGCCGAACTGGTCGTGTCGGGGCCGGCCGACCCGCTGCTGACGTTGACCGATGGTGCTGAATCCGAGGGTGTGGAAGCCGTGGTGATCGGCACCACCGAGCCCTCCATCGGCGACAGCGGCCGACTCCTCATCGAGGCAGGCAGCACGCTGACCAACAGCGGCAGCGGCTTCGGGAGCAACTACGGCGGGTTTACCCTTCAGGGGGGCGTCGGCTATCTCGGCCTCAACCCCGGCTCCAGCGGCACGGCCACCGTTACGGGAACCGGATCGACGTGGACCAATTCGGGGCAGCTCTACATCGGCAACGAGGGCAGCGGCACACTGAAGGTCGACGCCGGTGGAACCCTCAGCAACGGCGAAGCGCACCTGGGCAGGATGTCCGACGCCACCGGCACGGCCACCGTCACCGGGACAGGGTCGACGTGGACCCATTCCGGGGCGCTGCGGGTCGGCGGCAACGGCAGCGGCACGCTCAACATCGAGGCCGGCGGACAGGTCAGCAACACCGCCGCCTTCATCGGCCGCAACGCCGGGTCCACCGGCACGGCCACCGTCACCGGCCCCGAGTCGACGTGGGACAATTCATCCTTTGTCGAGGTCGGCAGAAACGGCACGGGCACGCTCAACATCGAGGCCGGCGGGCAGGTGAGCAATACCGATGCCCGCATCGGCAGGACTGCCACCGGCACCGCCACGGTCTCGGGCAGCGGGTCGAAGTGGACGAATTCGGGCGAAATGCGCGTCGGTTGGGGCGACACCGCGACGCTGATGATCGAAGCCGGCGGGCAGGTCAGCAGCAGTACTGGCTTCATCGGGTGGGGTTTCGATTCCACAGGTGCGGTCACCGTCACCGGCAGCGGGTCGACGTGGGACAATTCGGGCGAACTGCGCGTCGGCCGTTCCGGCAGCGGCACGCTCACCGTAGACAATGGCGGCGAGGTGATCACCGGCGACCTTTACGCGGCGGTGAGCGATCTGGCCGGCGACGGTATCATCCGTGCCAACGGTGCAGTGCTGGACGGCGCGGACCTGGTTCTTGACAGCACCACCGGCACGTCACCAGTGGTCCCGTTCGGTAACGGGGGCGAGTTGCGGCTGAACTTCGATGGCACGGGCGATCTGGGCGCCGGGGATCGTGGTACGGGCACGTTGACGATACGCGATGGGGTCGCCGTCGCCTCCAACGTCGGGCGACTGGGTTCGCAGGCCGGCTCCATGGGTACGGCCACCATCACCGGCAGCGGGTCGGCATGGAGCGTTTCCGACAGGCTCCACGTCGGCGATCAGGGAACCGGCATACTGAAGATCAAGGATGGTGGCCAAATCAGCAATGTCTGGGGCCACGTCGGCCACAGTTCCGGCTCCACCGGCACGGTGACCGTCACCGGCAGCGGGTCGAAGTGGACCCATTCGGATGCACTCCGCGTCGGCCAGGCCGGCAGCGGCACACTGAAGATCAAGGACGGTGGCCAGGTGACCAACGCCGGGGGTTCCCTGGGCTCAAGTAGCGGCTCTGACGGCACGGCCACGGTCACGGGAAGCGGGTCGAAGTGGACCAACTCGGGTGCACTGAGCATCGGCTTCTGGGGCACTGGGACGTTGAACGTCGAGGATGGTGGTCAGATCAGCAGCAGTGAGGGCTGGGTCGGCTACTTCCCCCAAGCCACTGCCACGGCTACCGTCTCCGGCAGCGAATCGGTGTGGGCCAATTCCGGCGAACTGCGCGTCGGCCGTTCCGGCACCGGCACACTGACCATCGAGGCGGGCGGCAAGGTCAGCAACACCACGGGCTACCTCGGTTCCAGGTCCAGCGCCATTGGCACGGCAATCGTCACCGGCGAGGGCTCGACGTGGACCCATTCCGAGCACCTGATCGTCGGAGGCCGGCACCTGACCCCACAGACCACCGGCGGCACCGGCACGCTGGACATCGAGGGCGGCGGCCAGGTCAACGTGGGTGGCACGGTGCGCATGCACGGCGGCGGCCAGATCAACCTCCAGGCCGGCGGTACGCTTCAGACCCAGCGCCTCGACCCCGCCGACGGCGACTTCAACTTTACCGGCGGCACGCTCGCCGTCAGCGGCGAGGTCTTCGGCGACCTGGACGTGCCCACCACCGGCACCTTCACCGGCACCGGCACCGTCCTGGGCCGTGTCGAAAACGACGGCACCATCGCGCCGGGCAACTCGCCCGGCGTGCTGACAATCGCCGGCA
>PUMS01000093.1 GCA_003551485.1 Phycisphaeraceae bacterium
CCCATTCCCCCCCCCGGAGTTGCTGCAACATGAGCCAGAACAAGCTCACCCTCGCCCACGTCACCCATGAAGCGGTCGAGCAACTCGGCGGCATCGGCACCGTGCTCGAGGGCCTCATCAGTTCACCGGTCTACCAGCAGCGCGTCGGCCGCACCATCCTGGTCGGCCCGACGCAGACCCATGTCCACGCCGACCCGGAGAAGCGTCTGGGCGAGCATGGCAAGGTGCTCTACAGCTCGGTCGATCAGATCGACCGTGCGGGCCTGGCCGGGCGCTTCCGGCCCATCGAGTGGGCGTTCAACACCCGCGTGGTCTACGGCACCCGTCAGTTCACCCCGCCGGGTCAGAACCGCAGCGGCGAGTCGGAGGTGCTGTTGCTGGACGTGTTCAACACCAACCCCGACCGCCTCTCGGTCTTCAAGCTGCGCATGTGGGAGACCTTCGGCCTGGACAGCAGCCGCTACGACAAGGCCTGGGACTACGAGGAATGGGTCCGCCTGGCCGAGCCGGCCTATTACGCGCTGCTTGCGCTTCTGAACGATGACGACCTGCCCTGCGTGCTGTTCGCCCACGAGTTCATGGGCCTGCCCACGGCCTTCCAGGCGGTGCTGGAGGGCCAGGAGCACTTCCGCACCGTCTTCCACGGCCACGAGTGCGCCACCGCCCGGCGCCTGGTCGAGCACCATCCCGGCCACGACACGATGTTCTACAACGCCCTGCGGCTGGCGCGGGAGCGGGGGCTGTACGTCAACGATGTCTTCGGCGACCAGCACCACTACTTCCGCCACGCCCTGGTCAGCCGCGCCCACCTGTGCGATGGCATCATCGCCGTGGGCGACTACACGGCGATGGAGCTTCAGTTCCTCGACCCCCATTTCGCCGACCGGCCGGTGGACGTGGTCTACAACGGTGTGCCCGCCGAGCCGGTCACGACCAGGCAGAAGTCCGCCGCGCGCAAGATGCTCCAGGACTACGCCAAGGCCCTGCTGGGCTACAGCCCGGATGTGCTGATGACGCACGTGACGCGGCCGGTGATCAGCAAGGGCATGTGGCGCGATGTGAAGGTGTGCCACCACCTCGACCGGCTGCTGGGCGAGCACAACCGCAAGGGGGTGCTGTTCATCCTCACCACCGGCGGCGGGGTGCGAAGGCCCCAGGACGTGCAGAACATGGAGCGCCAGTACGGCTGGCCGCGCCACCACCACGTCGGCTACCCCGACCTGGTCGGCCCGGAGGTGGACCTGTGGCGGATGCTCGAGCCGTTCAACGCCGGCCACGGCAACATTCAGATCGTGCTGGTCAACCAGTTCGGCTGGTCGCCGGCCCGCATCGGCAACCGGCTGCCGCGCGAGATGGACATCGCCCACCTGCGGATGGCCGCGGACGTCGAGTTCGGCATGGCCACCTACGAGCCGTTCGGCATCAGCCCGCTGGAGCCGCTGGGCGCCGGGGCGGTGTGCGTGATCAGCAACGTCTGCGGCTGCTACGGCTTTGTCCGGGATGTGGCCGACGGTGAGGATGTGCCCAACGTCCTGTGCGCCGACTTCACCCGGCTCAACGGCCAGTGGGACATCCAGCAGCTCGTGGCCATGGACATGCACCAGCGCGACCAGATCGAGCACCGCGTGGCGGCCGACGTGGCCCAGGACCTGTTCGGGCGCCTCCCCACCACCGATGCCCAGCGCCGGAGGCTGATCGACTCAGGCCAGAAACTGGCCAGCGCCATGGGCTGGGACCAGGTCATCGAACGCCGCCTGCTGCCCATGCTCGACCGCATCACCGTCCCGGCGGTGTGAGCCGGCCCTCAAGACGCAGGGTGGGTAGAGCGAGGTCCGCCGAGCGACGGCTTCGACAGCGCTCCGCGCTAAACCCACCACACCCGGTGCGAGCACGGCCCGCGCTGCTGCTTCCCAAGGCCACCACGGCGCGCGGGGGATGCCGCCAATCCCCTCCCGGCCCTGTGCAAGGCCCGGCGCCTGCCGCGGTGCCACACCTGATTGGTGGGTTTCACTCGGTGGACCTCGCTCTACCCACCCTACGGCCTGCTCTCTTGCACATCCGTCCCGCGGGGCGGTTGCACCCCCGGCTGGCGGCCCGGCCCGGCGGCGCATCCCCCGTGCGGGGCGGCACTTGCACCGCGCCGTTGCAATGGCCCGTCCGGCTTACTACCATTGGTGCAAAGTCCTTGTCCCGGCATCGGTTAGAGGTAAGTGATGTCCGAGCAGGCCGCATCGGCAGTCAACGCGCACGTGCTGGTACTCAACCGTCTGTGGATGGCGGTGCGCATCGTCGATGCGCGGCGGGCGTTCTCGCTGCTGTTCCGCGGCCTGGCCGAGGTCATCCACGTCACCGATGAGTCCTACACCGGCCACGACTTTCAAAGCTGGACCGAGCTGTCCGAAGCCCGCGACCGCTTCGAGTCGCACGAGTACGACTGGATCCGCACCGTGCGCCTCGACATCGCCGTGCCCAAGGTCATCCGCCTGCTGGGCTACGACCGGCTGCCGCAGCAGGAGGTCAAGCTCAACCGGCGAAACATCTTTGCCCGCGATGCCAACACCTGCCAGTACTGCGGCGTGCGATTTCCCACCTCCGAACTGAGCCTGGACCACGTGCGGCCACGCACCCAGGGGGGGGTGAGCACCTGGGCGAACCTGGTCTGCTGCTGCGTCCGCTGCAACGCCCGAAAGGGCGGCCAAACGCCCGAGCAGGCCGGGATGCGGCTGGTCCGCCGCCCCATCCGCCCGCGCCGAAACCCCGTCATCACCCTGCGGCTGGGCTCGAACAAGTACGCAAGCTGGCAGCCCTTCCTCGATCACGCCTACTGGTCGGTCGAGCTCAAGTGAACCGTCGCCGTGGCGGTGGGCGGCGACTCCCTGCCCGCCGGGGAAAGGGGGTGCTTTTCTGACACGGCGCTATCCGTACCACAACCTCCTCGCGTGAAGGCCCGATGATGTCCGCCACCACCGGTTACCCCGCCGCCGGCGCCGACGAGCGCACGCCGTCGCGCGCCCAGTATTTCTCCTGGATCAACAATACCAACGAAGGCCCCACAGAGGCCCAGACGCTGGCCAACCTCGACTTCTTCCAGTACCTGCACGATCAGTACGGCATGGTGCTGGACATCTATGCCTTCGATGCCGGGACCATCGACGGTGCAAGGTTCTACGGCTCGACCGACAGCGAGCGGTTCCAGCGCCAGTTCCCGCGCGGCTTCGGCCCCATCCGTGACCGCGCGGCGGCGGTGGGCACATCGCTGGGCCTGTGGGGCGGGCCCGACGGCTTTGGTGATACGCCCGAGCAGGCCCGCCGACGCACCACCATGATGGAGAGCCTATGCCGCGATGATGGGTTCGTCCTGTTCAAGATGGATGCGGTCTGCGGGCAGTTGCGGCCCGAGCATCACGACCATTTCATCGAGATGATGACCCGCTGCCGGTCGCACCGGCCGGAGCTGATCCTGCTCAACCACCGCCTCGACCTCGGCCCCGGCCTGGCGCACGCCACAACTTTCCTGTGGGAAGGTGTCGAGACCTACATCGACGTGCACATCGCCAACACCGCGCCCGCCCCGCACAACCGCGCCTGCGCACTGCAGCGCGGCCTGCCGCCACAGCTTGCGCGGCTGACCGAGGATCACGGGGTGTGCCTCTCTTCCTGCCTGGACTTCTGGGAAGACGACCTGGTGTTGCAGGCCTTCAACCGCTGCCTGATCCTGGCGCCGCAGGTCTACGGCAACCCCTGGCTGCTGCGCGACGATGAGCTGCCGCGGCTGGCGCGGTTCTACAACCTCCACCGCCGCTACCGCGACATCCTCATCCATGCCACGGTCCTGCCCGAGGAGGACTTCGGCCCCCACGCCATCTCCCGCGGTGATGATCGCACCCGTCTGATCACGCTGCGCAACCTCACGTGGGAGCCGGTAAGGCGCACGATCGTTCTGGATGAGCGCATCGGCCTGGGGGAGGCGGGCAACGGGGGTGAGGGGAGAGAGGCCGGGCAGAGGATCGAGCTTCGGCGGCTGCATCCGCACGAGCGCATCCTCGGCCGGTTCAACCGCGGTGAACGCATCGACATCGACATCCCGCCCTTCCGTGCCTGCCTGCTGCTGGCAAGCGCCGATCCGGTCGACGAGCCGGGCATCAGCGGCTGCGATTACGAACTGATCCGCGATGTGCCCGGCCGGCCCATCGAGATCGACCTGCTCGGGGAGCCGGGCAGCGAAGCCACCGTGACGCTGCACACCGGCGACCGGCCGCTGGCCACGGCCATGCTCGATGGTGAGCCGCTCGATGAGCTTGTGCACCACGGCGCTGCGAAGGTCCGGTTTGCGGGAAAGAAACGCACAAAACCGTGGCACAGAAGCCTGGGCCGGCTCGAACCGGTGCAGGTGCCTGACGATGCCGAGGCCCTCTACGAGGCCACCTGCTTCGCCGCGGACAACAACGCCCTGGAGGTGCGCGAACTTCAGCGCAGCGGCCCCACCGCCATCCCCCAGGTCCAGGCGGCGCGCCAGGCCTTCTTCAACCAGGCGGTCTTTCGGCGCCGTCACCTCTGGGACCGCCACCTGTTCGATGATGAGCCCGACACCGGCTTCGCCATCAACCGGCGCTGGCCGCGCGACCTGCGCATCCGCGGCGGGGCGTTCCGCCTCGACCTGGGCCGGCCCACGTTCATCGACCGCCTGGTGCTGCAAGTCGGCGGCGATTACCACCTTCAGCCGCTCAAGAGCCAGGAGGCGGTCATCGGTGAGGTCAGTCACGATCTTCAGCAGTGGACGGCGGTCACCTACTTCGCCACCGATGACCTCGAGGCCGCCCTGCCCGCGGAGCAACCCATCCGCTACATCCGACTGCCGCGATGCCCGGACCTGATCCGCCACGTGCACGGCTACCGTGCCGGTAAACCGCTGGACCGCACCGGCTGGCGCGCCGGCAACCTCTTCGCACCCTACCGTTCGGCGCCGGCCGAGCAGGCCTGGGAGCTGGCGTTCACGCTCGATGAGGCCGCGCCGGGCAGCTACCTGGCCATAGCCATCCACGGCGAGCACGGCCACGAGTTGGCCTACGCCGCGCTGCGCTGCAAGGGCCGCCCCATCGGCGCCCCCCGCCGCGCGCCATCCTTCCCGGCCAACACTTGGGAAGTGCCCGTCAGACAGATGCCGGGCAACTACACCTACTACTTCCCCATCACGCCCGACATGATCGGCCGGCGGATCGAGGCCATCGTCCTGCTGCTGCGCGGCGGCGATGCGGCCATCCGCCCCGAGGTCTGGCTCACCGCCCACCCCATCCCCCGCACCCGCCGCCGCCTGGTGCTGTCAACCACTGCCGACTGATGTCCCCAATCCGTGAACCGGCTCGCCACGCGAGGGTCAGGGGGCATCATAGAAGTTGAAAAACGGGATCGAGAAGGGGTAGGGCCACCGCTCACCGGCACCGGCCTTGATGCCGGCGATGATGGGGAAGACCACGCTCAGCACCATCAGCCCCAGGCCCACCAGAACGGGCAGCAGGCCGAACAGGCCCTCCACGAATACCCGACCCGCGAGCACGACCACCATAAGGCCATAGATCGGCAGGGAGATCAGCCAGTTGGCCACGATGTAACCATGGGCATCGAGCCCCGGCATCTGCTGACGCTTTACCGCCTACAGCACGATCGGTACCGCCAGGCCCAATACCGGCACGATCAGACCCGCCAGTACCCCGAAGTGGATCAGTGCCGCCCCCTGGTCCTCGGTGAGCCCGGCATCCATGCCCGGACCGCCCTGCGGCGCTGCACCGCGCTGTGTCCGCGATGGGGGTAACGGCGGAATGGACTTGCCCATCGCACCGCCCTCGTGCTCGCGCAACACGCGGGCCTTGGCCCGCTCGTATTCCCTGGACGTGAGCAGGCCCTTCTCGTACATCCGGCTGACGGCCTTGATGACCTCCGCCGAACCCATGATGCCCTCCCATGCCCCGCGTAAGCCGGCCGGCCCACACAGGATGAATCGCCGTGCGGTGGCGGCTCAGACCCCGGCGGGCTCGGCCGCCAGTGACCCGAACAGCGCCAGCGGGGCGGCTCGCTCGATGGTCACTTCCACGATCGAGCCCACCAGCGACTGCTCGGCGTCGAACATCACAATCAGATCGCCATCGGTGCGGCCGCTGAGCTGGAGCACGTGGCGCGGCGGTTCCCAGCTTAGGGTGACCGATGGATCGGCGGCGTTGCGATTGCGCTGCTCGCGCCGGCTGACCGACTCGACGAACACCCGCAGCGTGCGGCCGACCTGGGCCTGGTGGATTTCGCTGCTGATGCGGCTCTGCACGGCCAGCAGCTCGTTGTTGCGGCGGCGTTTGACCGCATCGGGCACATCATCGGCCAGCTTCTCGAAGGCCGGTGTGCCCGGCCGCGGGCTGTATTTGAAGATGAAGCAGTTCTTGTAGCGGGCACGCTCGAGCAGTTCGATGGTGGCCTGGTGGTCCTGCTCGGTTTCGCTCGAGAAGCCGCAGATCAGGTCGCCGGCGATGAAGGCATCGGGCAGCTTGGCGCGGATGCGCTCGAGCAGCTCGAGATAGGCCTCGACCGTGTACCCGCGGTTCATCAGCTTCAGCATCCGGTCCGAGCCCGACTGCGCCGGCAGGTGCAGGTAGCGGCAGATGCGGGGGCAGGCGGCCATCACGTCGAGGATGTCATCGCCGAAATCGCGCGGGAAGCTGGTGACGAATCGCAGCCGCTGAAGGCCCGGCACCCGCTCGTGGATGCGCTCGAGCAGGTCGGCGAAGCTCGTCACCCGCCGGCCCGGCGCCAGTTTCGGGCCCGCAGCGCCCACGGTGGCGCCGACCTGGGGCTGCTGCACGCCGTTGAGGCTCACCGCCGCGCCGTGGTCGAAGTGGTAGTGGTTGACCGTCTGGCCCAGCAGCGTGATCTCGATCACTCCGGCATCGACCAGGCGGCGGCACTCATCGATGATGTGCCGTGGCGGCCGGTGTACCTCGCGGCCCCGCGTGCGCGGCACGACGCAGTAGGTGCAGTGCTTGTTGCAGCCGCGGGTGATGCGCACGTAGGCGCTGCCCTGGTTGTCATCCGGTGAAAAGGCGCGGGCCAGGTCGAGCAACTCGAGCTGGTCCTCGGCCGCGGCCAGCGTCGCCGAGCGGCGGTGGGTGTTGCCCTGGAGTGCCGCGGCCACCTCGCGCCGTGCGGGGGTAAAGCTACCATAGCTCCCGCCATCGCCCTCC
>PUMS01000275.1 GCA_003551485.1 Phycisphaeraceae bacterium
GAACTGGCTGGCCAGTTCCGCCACCGTCCGCTGGCCCTTGATCGCCTCCACGGCCACCTTGGCCTTGGTCTGAGCCGAGAATCGACGTCGCTGTCTGGTCATGATCCATCTCCTGATGTTCGGGGTCTATCAGGTAATGGATCCACCTTAACCGCGCGCCCAGATTTTGGGGAGCACTTCAGGTGTCGGATACCGTTTTGACACGTCATCGTCCCAACCTTCGGGGCCCTGACCGGTCATCGGCGTTCTTGTAAAGCAGCACAAACACGGTGATCACACTGAAGATCAATCCCAGAAAGAACCACAACCACGCATTGCGACCCGTGTTCTGAGCCCACAACGCACAGAAGGCTCCGAACAGGACCAGAACGATGGCGAGCGGCGCCCTTTCCTGGATGGGGTCGACTTGCCGCTCGAGTTGGCGCACACGTCGCTCGAGCGCAACATCAGCACTCACCGGGCCCGACACCCAGAAGACGATGATCAGGGGCAGCACGAAAAGGGGTCGCATGGTCAGCCTCGCAGTCGATTGTGGCGAACGCTCTCGAGCATGGGCCGCGCACCGTACCATACGGAGGCCGGCATGGAGCGGATGATGTGGCACCGCATCGCAGGGCGGACAGAAAGGCCGATCCTCCCCGCAGGCGGGCCACCGCTCCCAAGCCGAAGCTGTGTTGCAGTGAAGCATATCCGGCCCCCGAAGGACAGGTCAATGAGCGACCCGGAAGGCGAGGGGCGGGGAGGACAACGCGCGTGAAAAAGGTCCCTGCCTTTATCAGAGGTCGACCGGCGTCTCACCGTCGCGCATGGCGGCCGGGTCGATGTCCAGGCCTCGCAGCCAATGGGCGTAGGCTCGCGGGTCGATCTCGGAGGGCTTGATCTCGCTGCGGCCGCCCCAGAAGACGTTGGTGTAGGTCACCGCGATGCCCGCCTCGGCAAGGTGGCGGTCGATGGCGGCCTTGTGCTTCAGCAGCAGTTCGCGGTCGCCGCCGTGGGCCACGCCCATGATGTTGACGTGGTTGAACTGCTCACCGGTGGGCCGCCAGTAGGCGTGGGTCATGATCAGGTGGCGGCCGACCTCGCAGCCGGCATCGATCTCGCGGCCGGGCGGGGCGGCCCAGTGGAACAGGGCGTTGTAGCGGGTGACCTGGCCGCCATCGCTGAGCTTCTTGACGTGCTCGAGGAAGGTCGAGAACCGGCCGATGACGCCGGCTTCTTCCAGCGAGGCGGCGGTGTCGAGAAACGTCTGGTAGTCCATGCCCAGTTCCTGCGCCCGGCCGCGCCAGGGCTGGGGCACGATCTCCTCGGGGCTCAGCTCGCGCTTCAATGCCAGCAGCACGCGCCACTGGGTCGGCTCCAGGTGTACCGGCGTGGCGTCGCGCACCTTGCCGGGTTTGTCGGCCCGGGCGCCGGGCTCGAGGCCGCGACGGCGGATGTGGCCCACACCCAGGGCGAAGACCTTCCTGGCCGGCATCAGGATCACATCCTCAGCGCCGATGCGCTCAAGCAGCAGATCGGCATGGCGCTGCATCGAGAAGCCCACGGGCACCTTCAACGTCGTCCACAGCCGGTACTGCGCGCCAGCCGCGCCCTCATCGGTGGTGCGGATGACCACGTGGCCGGTGAACGGGTCGTTCTGGAACAGCCAGTCGAAGGCCTCGTTCAGCCGCTCCGGCGGCACCCGCCAGGCCACCAGGGCGCCGGGGGCGAGGCTGGTGGTCATCAGCGTCTGCCGCACGCGGCGGATGGTGCCGGCGCTGAGCATGGCCCGGATGCGCTCGATGATGGTGCCCTGCTCGATGCCGGTCAGCTCGGCGATGCGGGCGAACGGCTCGGGGACGAAGCCCAGCAGCCGGTCCTCGCTGACGGCGAGAATCTGCTGGTTGATGGGGTCGTCGACGCCGGTGGGGATGGCGAGTGAGGTCATGATCAATCTCGGCGGGCCGGATATCTGGAGCCGGGGGTCGCTAAAGCATAGCCGACCATGCCCCCGTCCCGCCACCGCCCAAAGGCTGCACCGCGGCGGGCGAGTCGCCAGAAACTCCGGGCCGCGCGACACCGGATGCCTGGTTGAACCGGTGCCACTTGCCGGGTGCCTGCCAGTGCCCCTGCCCAGGTGGGGGACACTGCTGGACAAGCCGCCAGCGGCACCCGGCGCCGATGCCGCATCCGGGAACGCCGGCTGCTACAGGCTGCGCCATGCCATACTTAACATAAAACACACAAAGAATTTACGCCCCCCCCGCCGCCGGCCGCGCTGCGCCCATCACGACCCCAGTGGCACGCCGATCTCGGGGATGCGCACCGCGGGGCGGCCATTGAGCATCCGACCGTTGACCACCCTGCCCACGAACACGTCGTGGTCGCCATCCACATCCATGTGGCAGGTCACGGTGCATTCGAAGAACGCCGCCGCCGAAGCGATCACCGGCGAGTGGGTGAGGGTGTGGCGCAGCAACTCGAAGCCCAGGAACGGGTCGTCGTTTAAACCCAGTTCGCCGCGGAACTTGCGGTGGATGATGCGGTCGTCGGCATCCAGGTGGCACGCGGCGAACGCCGCCGACTCCGAGATTAACGGCATGATCGCCGCGCCCTTGGGCACCGCGATGCTGAGCATCGGCGGCTGCTTGCAGCACTGCTGAACCCAGGACGTCAGCAGCCCGGCCCTGCGGTCCTCATGACGCGCCGTCACCAGGAAAATGCCTCCGGGCAGACATTGCAGGGCATTCCTGACACCCGCCTCCAATCCGGAATCGCTCTTCACAGGTTCCACCTCCCGACTATGGGGCCCGAACGATGGGGCCGCACTGCCGACCTACCCAAGCATACGTCAGGATTCGCCCCGTGCCAAATCAACCGGCCAGCCCCCGAGGCTTCGGGTCAACAGAAAACGCCCCGACGGGGCCGGCGCCAGTCCCGCTTTGTCGCGGCCGAGGCATCGGGGGGAAGGTGGTTTCACACGGCCCCGGCGCACGTGCCCCCATCCCAACCCTCTCCGATCCCGAAGCAGGTCAGCATCCGGGCAGGCCGGCCTCTGCGACCGGAGCGGCCCCCCCTGCGCAACGCACCACGTTCATACCACGCGGCATGCCAACCCCAGGGGTTGGCTCACCGGTCGGCAACGTCGTATAACCGGCCGGATGAGCCGACCCGCCGCCGCGATCTTCGACCTCGATGGCACGCTGCTGGACACCCTCGATGCCATCGCCGCCGCCGCCAACCACACCCTCCAGCAGCATGGCCGCCCGGCGCGGCCGGCGCGCGACTTTCTGCCGGTGGTCGGCTACGGGCTGACCCACCTGCTGACCGAGACGATCGGCCCGCTGGATGAGCCGGCGCTGGAGGCGGCCCGCGCGACCTTCACCCGCTACTACGCCGCCCACGAGGCGGACCTGATCCGCATCTACCCCGGCATCGAGGCGCTGCTGGAGGCCATGACCGATGCGGGCCTGCGGCTGGGGGTGCTCAGCAACAAGCCCGATGAGCCCACCCGGCGCAACATCGCCATGTACTTTCCCCGGTTCCGTTTCGATCAGGTCCGCGGGCAGCGAGACCAGATGCCCGTCAAGCCCGACCCGGCCCCGGCCCTGGCCATGGCCCACGACTGGGGCCTGCCGCCGGGCTCGGTGCTGCTGGTGGGCGATTCGGAAGTCGACATGCAGACCGCCACCCGCGCGGGCATGGTGCCCATCGGCGTAAGCTGGGGCTTCCGCGCCCCATCCCTCCTGCAAGAACACGGCGCCCAACTGGTCATCGACCACCCTCAGGACCTGATCCCCCACCTGCGATGAGCCACCCCCGAATCTCCCCCCTGAGCAGCAGCCGGACCGTGGCACGGTTGCCTTAAGAAGTGACCGCAGAGAAGAGAAGACAGAGACCGGAGGTAACGGGAATGCTTGCAGGCGAAACGGTGTCGTATGCGAATGGCACCTGGATAAGATCCGAGGCTCTTGCGGACATGTGCTTTGAGAATCGGCCACCGTTGGCGCATGGAGCTGGGTGTTCGCACAACCCCAACGGCAAGGAGGCCGAACATGATCCATGGTATCCACGAACGGATGGGCACTCATCTCAGGCGACTGGCGTTGCAGTCGGGTGTGGCACAATACACAAGCTGAAGCGCTGTCCCGAGGGGCTGGAGCAGGAGACCTGCGATCATTTGCCGGATGCGTTGACACTCCGCCGCGTGACGGCCCACATCGCGCAGAAGGGCCGACGCACCCGGCACCGGACGCTCATTGTCACACCGGTGGCCCTCGAGGCCTGACGCCTTGCCGCCCGCCGCATTGGCAGGCTGTCGCCCCACCCGCAGGTTGGGCCAGATCGGGCGCTGGTGCTGTGGCCCTTTTGCACGCCGATTACCACTTTACGCCACCGACCGCTTCTTCACCAGACACTCGAGGTAGAAGCCAGGTGCGGAAACGCTGCACGCTGGGATTCGCCCGTGTGGGGTGGGGGCAGCCGCAAGGGCGGTCCTTGCCGCGACCGTCACTTATCCAAGGTCGCCCGGATATCGCCGGACAGTTGACCGGAAATCCCCCATTCGAGGGTCCAGTCGCCGGACACCGGATACACGCCGTTGTCGTCGGGATCGCCGAATCTCACGTCCAGAGTGAGCAGCCCCAGCAGCGATCCGCCGTTTTCCCAGTCGGGGTCACGCAGCCAAGAATCGCCGTTGAGAATCACGTGGGCGGTTCCGGTGATACCCTCGGCGGTGACTTTGAGCCCGGAGGCATCGACTTCGTGGTAGGACTGGTTGTAGCTGAAGCCGCCGGCCACTGCACTGACCACCTCTTCACCGTCATGGTCCAGGCAGACCGTGACATTCCGCCGCGAGCCGTCCTGACGGGGCAGCGCGCCGTGGATTTGCAGGAAGACCCGCTGCTGACCTTCCTCCAGGTCGCTCAGGAAGGTCACCGGCTGATCTTCGAGCCATCCCGTCGGCCAGCCGCGGCGGGGATAGCCGCCTTCGCTGCTTTCGTGCAGGGTGCCGTCGAGGGTCATGGTCTTGTCCCAGCCGGGGAAGGTCCGGGTCCATCGACCGCGCCATTCGTTGCCGCGAGCTTCTTCCATCACGATGTGCGCCGGCCAGGAGAAGATGGCCATGTGCATCGTCGCGGTGGTCTCCCAGGCCTCTGCGAGCTTGAGCGTTTCGGGCAACTCCATGCGACTCCAGACGTCGTTTCGGCGCCCTGTCGTCCCGATGACCCCAAGTTCACTGCGGGGCGGCACTTCCATGGTCGCGACCTCGATCTTGCGATCTTCGTTGGCAATCAGGACACCGGAAAGCGGACGCACAAAGCCGGCCCAGCCGTTCTCGAACTGGATATCCACTGAATGCTCGGGTTCCCGCAGGTCCAGCGCCACCAGATTGAAGCGGCCACGCAGGAACGTGCGACCCTCCGAGAAGGGGCGATCGGTCGGGTGCGAGTAATCCGTGGTGAGCATGGCACCGAGGGGGCGAAAGCGCGCTTCGCCAAGCCGCTCGATCCTGCCGTCCTCATGCTTCTGGTAAACGTACAAGCCGGCGTTCTCGGCACTGGTCGAGGTGATGTTCCAGTAGAGTTTGTCGCCGTAACTGACCGGAGCCGCGACCGAGCTGGTGATGGTGTAGTCGCTGCGGTAAAGCTCCTTCCCGGTCTCGAGTTCAAAAACCGCCAGGCGCCTTCCTGCCGGCCTGTTATTGGGTTGGCCGAGGGCGATGTACAGGCGCCCATCGGCGATCACGCCTTTGCGTTCAGCGCCCCGGCTGCCACTCAAGTGAACGTGGTTGGGTTGGACCCTGCCTTCCCGTACATCGGGAAAGCGCCACAGCCGCTCCAGGCCGTTGAGGGAGAGCCGATAGGCGGCCAGCAGACCGGGGTCCTCACCTTCCGGGTTCAAGAGCACCGTGTCCTCGCCAAGGATGAGCTTGCCGGGGTTGTGGCCGGTTTCGTGGCTCCAGACGAGGGAACCGTCGTCGGGATCGATCAGGGAGACCGCTCGGTGGCCCCGGTTCTGGTGGGTGACAAGATAGGTCTTGCCCTCGTGTTCCCAGAGACGCGGGTTGCCCTGCCGATTCATGACCGGCTCCTCGAGCCGCCACAGCTCGGACCCGTCCCTGCTTCGCAGGGCGATCAGGCCGCCACGCAGGTTGGGGATGATCACCCGATCCCCGACGAAGACCGCGCCGGATCGAACGCTGCCGAACATGCCATCATCGACGATGGGCAGGTTCCGCTTCGCCAGTGCCTCTGCCTTGAAGGCTTCGGCGGCCTCGTGCCATTCGCCTACGTTGGTCTCCCACCGTTTCTCGCCCGTGGCAATGTCGTAAGCAAACACGCGTCCGGTCACCGTGAGCGTCACGTAAATCCCGTTCCCGGCAGCCGGATCGATGCCGTTATGGCTCCGCTTGCTGCTCTGGAAGTTGATCGATGCCGACGGCTGGGATACCTGCCAGAGCTTCTCACCCGTGGCGGCATCCAGGGCGATGGTGTTCCAGTTGGCATCAATCCGGAGGTAGGTGCCCTTGAATCTCTCGTACGTTTGCGCGCCGCGCCAATAGCGATCGGTAAGGGATTCAGGGCGGGCAACCACATCCCCCGTCGCCTGCGACCAGGACAGGATATACACACCGTCCACCACGACCGCGGCCGAGGTCTCACCATAGGTGGGCTCGAACCCTTGCGCGAGGATATGGCCGGCCGGGCCGGAACTGGAGCTGTTGATCCCGGTGTGAATCTCGTAGGACCAGATCGGCCGGATCAAATGCGCGCGGTCGGTCAGCTCAACGTCGTCTTCCGCAGGAAGGACGTAATTGTGAGCGGTGCGATAGGGCCAGTCCGCGGCGGAAAGGCCCGATGCAATCGAAAAAAAGCCAAGGAATGCAAGGATACCGAGCATGCACGCGCAAGTGTGGGAGTTTCGTGTTTTCATGGTGTTCTGTTCGCTGGTTGTCGGGTACCGGGTACCCGGAGGAGCTCGCCCGGCGACGCCGTCGGGGGAGATTGGTTCGCGGCACACTATCCCGTTCGCCGACTGGAGTCAAGCCCATCTTTAACAGTTCAGATCCGCAAATACCTTACCGTCAGTATCTTATAGCGCGCACCGGGGGCGTAGTGTCACGCGGGCGGTTCCTTGGCGGGGGGATCGGTTCATTCGGTCAGTTCACGCAGGGTCGGCGGTGGAGCCAGGCCGCAGGCGGAAA
>PUMS01000387.1 GCA_003551485.1 Phycisphaeraceae bacterium
CCATCACGGGGCCGGGCCCATTGTAACGGCAAGCCCCGCCTGCCCCGCGCCGCCCGTACCATTAAGCGCATGACCCATCCGCAACCGCCCAGCCCCATCGTCATCCTCGGCCCCACCGCCGGTGGCAAGAGCGAACTGGCGGTGGCCCTGGCCGAGCGGTGCACGCGGCTCGACGGCCGCGCGGGGGAGGTGCTCAGTGCCGATTCGATGCAGGTCTATCGCCACATGGACGCCGGCACGGCCAAGCCGCCGCCCGCCCTTCGCCGCCGCGCGGTTCACCACCTGATCGACTGCGTCGAACCCACGCAGCGCTTCACCGTCCACGACTGGCTGAGCCTGGCCGATGCCCGGATCGAGCAACTGCGGGCCGGGGGGGCGCGGCCGATCATCGTGGGCGGGACCAACCTCTATCTCAAGGCCCTGCTCGAGGGCATGTTCGCCGGCCCCCCGGCCGACCCGGCCTACCGCCGCGAACTGGCCGCCCTGCCGGTCGAGGACCTTCACGCCCGCCTTGGCGCCGTCGATCCGGCCGCGGCCGAGCGCATCCACCGCAACGACCGAAAGCGCCTCACCCGTGCACTCGAGGTTCATCGCGCCACCGGCGCCGCCATCAGCAGCCTTCAGCAACAGTGGCAGGACCCGGCCCCTGCGCCCGGCGATGGCCTCCGCTACCGCCACGACCCGATCCTCATCGGCCTTGCCTGGCCGCCGGCGCTGATTAACCAGCGGATCAACCAACGCGTCCGTCGCATGTTCCACCCCGAGCCCGGCGACTGGCCCGGCGAAAGCCTGCCCGATGAGACCGCCCGTCTCGATGCGGCCGGCGTGCTGGGCCCCCAGGCCCGCGAGGCCCTGGGCTACAAGCAGGTGCTTGGGGCGCTGGCCGGTCGATGGACCATGGCCGAGGCCCAGGAGCAGACCCGCATCCAGACCCGGCGCTTCGCCAAGCAGCAGCGCACCTGGCTTCGCCGCTTCCAAGGCGTTCACTGGATCGACGCTGCTCGGGGCGACGCCGCCACCCACCTGGAAGACGCCCTGCGGGCCATCGAGGCCGCCCGTGAACGCGGGCGCGCGAAGACGGGCCCGTAGAGTCCAATGCGCAAGCTGCTTGTGATGCAGGTGTTGTAGTACACGTGCCGCGGCGGCGTCGGGCCGGGTGGCCCGAGGGGCACATGTTAAGATATTTTAATCGTTAATTCGCCATCCAGGCACGCAATGATGGGCCCGATGCGCCCGCAGCCGGTGAGCCGAGGCCGGACCAGACAAGTAACTCTTTGACCCCGCCCGATTTGGACCACCGTAGGCCGCGCCGAAACAGCACGCTATAATGTCCCGAACCCGACGGGGCGCGGATCGGACGACACTGCGAGAGATAGACCATGCCCACGAGCTACGGCGCCCTATGCACCGATTTCTACGTCAACCAGAAGCTGGCGCTGAAGCTGGATCTGCCCGGTGAGCGGGAGACGATCCTTCATCTGTTCGACCGCATCCGACGCAGCGAACCCGCCATGGAGCGCTTCCGGCGCTTCGACGATGAGTTGGCCCTGGAATCCAGCCGGCGCGAGGCCGAGTACAAGTGGCTGGCCCTGCGCCGCACCAGCATCCGCACCGGCCACGTCAACCCGCAGTCCATGGAGCAGGCCTACCGCTTCCATCGCCTGGTGCTGGAGGTCTGCCCTTTCCACCTGACCATCAGCCCGCTGGACGTGGATTATCTCGAGCTGCTTTTCGGCTTCGACCTCGAGTGCGCCGGCAACCACGATGAAGTGGTCTACGATGCCCTGATGGGCCAGTCGCCCTTGGGCAAGTTGCTTCGCCTGCCTCAGGCCTTCCGCGGGGTCGAAGGAGCCAAGATCATCGACGTGCAGCCGGTGTTCGGCATGCAGCTCAGCCCCGGCGGCGAGTTGCAGGCCTTCTTCGAGGTCAAGACCCGCCAGCGCGGCCGGCGGGGCAACGCCCGGCGCTACCGCAACGAGCCGATCAGCATCTTCCTCACCATCCGACGCTACGGTCCCATCAGCGACATCAAGGACCTCGGCCAGGATTTCAACCAGCTCAAGGACTGCGCTGAACTGCTGGCCACCGAACGCCTCGTGCCCGACCTGCTGACCCCCATCGCCCGCCACATCACCAGCGGCAGCGCGTAGGCAGGGCCCCCGGGTCGGGCCCCACGGCGCCATTGCCCGCCCGGCGGGGTACAAGGGCGTTCGGACCAACGTGCCGAGTCGCTTCCCCCCAACCCTACTCGATGTGGACCGGTTCGGACGGTTCGCCGCTGCGGCCCCACTGGTCCACGGCGCGGATGCGGTAGATGCCGCGGACATCGTCGCCCACGTGCAGGTAGCCGGTGCAGAGGATGTCGGGGCCGTTGACCCGCTGGGGCGGGACATCCGGGTCCTCTGTGCGGAGCACCTCGTAGGTGTGCAGGGCGCGGCTGCCTTCATCGTGCCAGCGCAGCATGAGCTGGGTCTGGCCGGTCAGGCCGTTGTACCGCCGCGCCCGCAGCCCGTGGACGGGACCAGGGGGTGAGGCGGGCTTCTTCGTCAGCAGGATGAGGCTCACAGCCGGCAGGGGCAGGTCGAGGTTGAGCGTGAGCCGGCCGCCGCTGATCTGCGCCGGCCGCGGGCCATCAATCAGCGCCAGTTCCTGTTCGTTGCGCATCGCGGCGAACAACTCGGCGTGCTCGTGGCCCACGTGCTGAGCCCACAGCCGCCGCCCCGCCGTCCACAGGCGGTAGGGGTTGGTGTGTTCTTCATCGATGCGGTAGTGCATCAGTGCTGCTTCATCGAAGGGCAGGCCCTCAATGGCCAGGTCGATGCTCTGATTGCCGCTGCTCATGATGCGGTCGCGGCCGTGGTAGATGAGGATGGCGACCTGTTCATCGCCCCGGCGCGTGGCCAGCAGGCCCAGGTCGGCATAGAGGACCGGTTCGCCGCGGACGGCGAGGCGCTGATCGCCCAGCAGGGCGAGCATGGTCATGATGTTGTGTGCCGGCTTCTTGATCTGCTCGAAGCGGCCATATTTGCGTGGCCCATCGCCGCCGTAGCGGGCCAGGTGCGTGCGCTGGCCCCAGAAGCCGAGGAAGCCGTTGTCGTTGCTCAATAGCTCGTATCGCACGCCGAGCTGATCGACCATTCGGCGCAGGTGATCGTTGACCGTGCGTGCGATCAGCGCAGCGTAGTAGGGCCGGCCGCGCCACGAGTGGGTCTGGCTCCAGCCGATCTGCGGGTCGCACTCGTTGTTCATGATGGGCACATCGGCCAGGGCGGGGTGGTTTTTGCGGAGGTGCTCGACCAGCGCCACCTCGCGCTCGACCACGCCGCGCATGTCCGGGTCGATCTCCTCGAGGCTGCTTTCCGCGCCCTTTTCGTGCACGGAGATGAAGTCCACGCGCGGCCGGTCGCCGGTGAAGTAGTCGCTGCCGCCGTCGAGGTGGCGCAGCAGGCTCAGCAGCCGCTCGCTCATGTGCGTGGCGGTGCCCGGCCCGCCGAAGCGCAGCTTCGCATCGGCATCGCGCAGGCCGTTGGAGCAGGCATCGTAGTAGATGTGGAAGGCGCGGTCGGACTGCTTCCACCAGCCATGGTCGGGCTCGTTCCAGGTCTCGAAGTACCAGCTTCGCACCTCATCCAGGCCGTAGCGGTCGATGCAGTGCAGCGCCAGTTCGCGGATGAACCGTCGCCAGCCCTGGGCCTGGCGGTCTTCTTCAAAGTTGTCGAAGTAGCCGCCGGGGTTGCCCATCAGCTCGAAGAAGGGCTTGAGCCCCTCGGCGTGCAGGGCGTCGAGCCCGGCATCGAGCAGCGACCAGTCGATGTCCGGCCGTTCATCGTAGAACCCTGCGCCGCGCACCAGTTCCAGCAGGAAATGAATCCGGGCATACTTCACGCCCCCGAACGGCACCGAGCCGAGGTAGGCAAGCTGCTGGCGCATGTCCTCATCCAGCAGCAGCGAGGCGGGGGTGAAGCCGGTCGAGCACCAGAAGTGCTCCAGCGGCCCGGTTGCGGTGGCGGCATCGACCGTCAGTTCCATGGTGGCTTTCGTGGTACGGGGGTGAAGGATAGGGGGGATGAGGGGGGGACACGGGACGGATGGGGGCGGCGGCCCGCCTACCCGGCCTTCTCGCAGTCGATCATCACGTGGATGGCGTCGCTGCTTTTGTCGTTGCGCAGCCGGAAGGCCTCATCGACCTGCTCGAGGGGGAAGGTGTGGGTGACCATCTCGGCGGTGTTGACCAGGCCATCGAGCACCATCTGCACCGACTCCTGGAAGAACCGCCGCATGTCGATGTCCCGGCGCGGCTCGGTCGAGTAAATCTCGACGCGGCGGCGGTGGACCTTGAAGAAGTCGAACGGCTGATTGCACACGCCGATGCAGCCGTACATCACGATCCGCGCGCCCAGCCGGCAGCAGTCCAGGGCATCGACCATGCCATCGCCCTCCAGCAGGCAGGGGACGACCACGTCGAAGCCGTCGGGAAAGTCCTCGCCCACCACGTCCATCGTCGGCGTGTCGGGGGTGGGGACCCTGTAGGTGTGGGTGGCGCCGTACTTGCGCGCCAGCTCGAGGTTGCGGTCCTTGAGGTCGGTCACCACCAGCGCGGCGGGGCTGTAGAGCCGCAGCACCTGCGTCAGCACCAGGCCGCTGACGCCCTGGCCGGTGACCAGCACGGTGGTGTTGGGGCGGATGTTGGCAAGCTCGGCGGTGTGGATCACACCGGGCAGGACCTCGATGAGGCTGGTTTCCTTGAGGGGGAACTGCGGCGGCATGACCTTGACGTTGAAAGGCGTGCACACGATGTATTCGGCGAACGCCCCCCAGACGTAGCGGCAGGTGACCTTGTCGCCCTCCTTCACACCGATGACGTTGGGCCCCACCCGGTCGATCACGCCGGCGACCTCGTGGCCGAGGCGCATGGGCGTGGAGATGAACTCCGGCCGCCGCGTGCCGCGGTAGGTCTCCAGGTCGCTGCCGCAGATGCCCACCCACTTGACCCTCACGCGGATTTCGCCATCTCCGGGCTCGGGGATGCGGGCGTGGGCCATCTCGATGCGCCCCGGCTCGCGCAGCACCGCCACGCGCTGGGCCTGGGGGTGATCGGGCTCGACCAACTCGAGCTCGGCCATCTGCATTGTCGTCGCCATGGTCGATGTCCTTTCATAGGGGCGGGCCGGCCATCATATCCCGCCTTGGCGGTGGGTGCGGGGCCGGGGGCGGGTCGTCCCTCCGGGGGTGGCAGGACATCCAGCCCGACGCATCGGGATGCGTCCTGGTGCCACTGGGTGGTTGACGTTCAGTGCCCCTGGCGTGGGTTGCGTGGAGCGGTGGACAAGACAATGGTGGCTTCCCGGCGCGTGGGCTGCTGCAATGGACCGCCGATGGAGGCGCTGGCGCTGGGCGCCTGGGCGGTGATGGCATAACATGCCCGGTTGAATCGCGATGCGTTGCGCCAGCGTTGCCCGCCTCGTCCCGCTCCGCGGGCCTTGTCCGTGCCGAGGCCGGTGCCACGATGCAGCGCGGGCGCGGCAGGTGAGCCGTCAGGAGCCGATCGCCGATGGACACACAACCCTCAACCGAGCCGCAAGGCGACGATCGCCCCCCCGTGCGGCCCTATCAGGTCTGGCGCTGGCCGTTGCACTGGCAGATACTGCTGGGTCTGCTGATCGGCGTGGGACTGGGTTTTCTGGCCGCATTCCCGGCGATCGAGCGTGCCGAGCAGATCGTGGCTGAGCAGCAGCAGAGGCTCCAGCCGCAGGAGCGTCTGGAAGGTGAGGCGCTCAGCCATGCCGTGGCCTCACGCGCCGAGCGGGTGGTCAGCTCCCGCGTGGATTACCTGATTTACGAACTGCTCGGCGACCTGTTCATGAACGGTCTGATGATGATCGTGGTGCCGCTGATCACCAGTTCGATCGTGCTGGCGGTGGCCGGGATCGGAGCGCGGTCGGGCTTCGGGCGGCTGGGTCTGAAGACACTGGCCTATTACCTGGTCACCAGCCTCATCGCGGTGCTGGTGGGGCTGGTGCTGATCAACGCCGTCAGCCCCGGCCTGGTGCCGGGCGATGAGCCGCTGCTGACCATCGAGCGGGCCGAGCGTTTCGCGCCTGAGGGCGAGCGGTTCGCGCAGGCAGCACAGATCGACAGTCTGCAGCGCGAGGACCTTCCCGAGGGGGCCGAGTTTCTCAACGTCTTCCGGGAGATGGTGCCGCGCAACATCATCGGCGCCGCCGCCGCCGGTCAGTTGCTGGGGCTGATCGTCGTCTCGCTGATCTTCGGCTTTCTTATTGTCCGGGTGCTCAGCGATGAGCTCAGGCGATTCATGCTCAACCTGTGGCAGGCGATCTACGACCTGACCTTCGCGGTCACGCGATTCATCATCCGCCTGGCGCCGATCGGCGTCTGCTTCCTGTTGGCCACGACGGTGGCCTCCAACTACGCCCGCCTGGCGCCCGATGGGCGCTTCGCCGAGCTGGTGACGGCGCTGGTGGCCTTCACCCTCACCGCCCTGGCCGCGCTGCTGGTCCACTTCCTGGTGGTCATGCCGCTGCTGCTGCTGATCATCGCCCGGGTCAACCCGTGGCGGCACTACCGGGCCATGGCGCCGGCGCTGATGACGGCGTTCTCGACCGCCAGCAGCGCGGCGACGCTGCCGCTGACGCTGCGTTGCGTGCAGGAGAACGCGGGGGTGTCGAAGAAGACATCGAGCTTCGTCCTGCCCCTGGGCGCCACGGTGAACATGGACGGCACCGCGCTGTATGAGTGCGTCGCGGCGATCTTCATCGCCCAGGCCTTCGGGGTCATCCTCGGTTTCGATCAGCAGTTTTTCATCGTGGTGGTGGCGCTGCTGACCAGCATCGGTGTGGCGGGTGTGCCCGCGGCGTCGCTGGTGGCGATCCTGGTGATCCTCTCGGCGCTGACCCAGCAGCTTGAGGCGCTGGAGGCCCGCGGCGTGATCGAACATGCGCCGAACCTGGTGCTGGGTCTGCCCATCCTCTTCGCCTTCGACCGGTTCCTGGACATGTGCCGCACGGCATTGAACGTGTTCAGCGACTCGGTCGCCGCGGTGGTCATCGCCCGGACCGAGGGGGAGACCGAGATTCTGAAGGACTGAGGGGGTGGGGGATGGGGAGACAGGGAGACAAGGGGACAAGGAGACAGGGGAATCGGGGAATGGGGGGGATGCGGGA
>PUMS01000042.1 GCA_003551485.1 Phycisphaeraceae bacterium
CCGCGGGCCGAGGCCCCCATCGTCCTGCACTGCCGACCGGCGCAGCGCCCGGCCCTTCTGCGGCGGCTGGAAGCCATCATGGCCGAACAGGAGGGCGGCGAGCCGGGCTGGGAACTGGCCGCCACGACGGGGCTGCTGGATGTGCTGCTGATCGTGGCGCGGCTGTGGGGGCGGGGCTGGTCGCCGCCGCGGGTTGAGTTGCCGGCGCGGACGGAGCAGGCGGTGTTCGATACGGTCAGTTACCTGGAAGATCACTACACCGAACTGGTGGACCTCGAGCACCTTGCACTGCGGGTGAAGCTCAGCCGGTGGCACCTTTCGCGCAGCTTCAGCCGTCGCATGGGCATGGGGGTGATCGAGTACATCCACCGCCTGCGCATCGAGGAGGCCTGCCGCCGCCTGCGCCTGGGCGATGAGCCGATCGGCCGCATCGCCGTGGAACTTGGCTACAGCGAGATCGCCTACTTCACCCGCCGCTTCCGCAGCCTCATGGGCCAGAGCCCGCGCCAGTATCGGGCCGATCGGCGCGGCGAGATGCCGCACGCGACGGCGGAACCGTAAGGCGATGCGGGCTGCCCGCTTTCCTGGCGATGGCAGGGAAAGCCGGGCGCCCAGCCCAGACCCATCGCGCGGCGGGCAACGGCCCGGTGGCGGTGCTCGAGCGTGCGGATGGCTGGCCGGGGCCGGTCACTCGCCCAGCGGCTTCTGCTCGATCTGACCGATGGCGGGCACCGCATCGGGGCCCAGCAGCACGTGCTCCTGGCCGTTTCGCCGCAGCACGGCCTGTGCGCCCTGTTCGCCGGGGTCGGTATTGAGGTGGACCTCATCGGTCACATCACCGAGCGTGATGCGCACGCCGCGGCCGCCATCGATCGTTTCGAACGTCGGCTCCGGTTCGCCCTGTCGCACGGGGTAGAGCACCCAGAGCATGGGCGTGCCCGGCTCGGTGTGCAGCTTGACCCATTTCTGGTATTCGCCAATGCGCCACTGGCCATCGAAACCTTCCGGCGGGATCAGCGCCCTGCCGTCGGTCTGCTCGATCTTCTCGCTGGTGATCTCGAGCTCATCGTTGACCCGGCCCCCACCGTAGAACCAGCGGCCCTCGGTGTAATCGGTCTCGGCGGCATCGGCGATGTAGAGCAGCGCATCGGTGTTCCACTGGCCCCGGCCGCGGATGAGGCTGCCCTCGCGCTGAAGCTCGCGGGCCAGCAGGTGGACGTTGAGCTGCTGGGGCTGGTCGCTGATCGTCTCGTCGCGCACGATCAGGTAGTCCTGCATGGGTGAGTCGGCATCGTGCTTGACCAGGGCCAGGAAGCGGCGGTGGTGGATGGTGTCCACGCTCCGCCGCGGATAGGGGTAGTGGAACATCGCCTGCGTGGGGTAGATCGGCCGCAGCTCCAGCGAGCCGGAGCGGCGCTCGGCGACCACGACATCGGCCACGTCGGTCGAGGCGAAGGCGCCCACGCGACCGGCGCCGTGAATCTGCTCCATGGCCGGTACCGCTTCATCGGCATCGGCGTGGGTGTACTCGCTGATGTTGCCGAAGGTGACGCTGTTGTGCAGCGCGGCGTGGTCGCCGCGGGGGCTGTAGCCGCAGTTGTAGTCCAGGCTCAGCGGCTCACCGGCGCCGTAGAAGTGGTAGGTCAGCTCATCGTTGTGGTAGTGGCCGCGCATGGGGCCGGCCTTGAAACTGACGAACGTCTCACGGTCGGTGCCGAAGCGGCTTCGCATGATCGAGCCGAAGCCGTAGTAGGTGTCGCTGGACCAGTCCATCTGCTCCAGTGGCATCGGCTCTACGGACTGATCGACCTCGACCAGGTCGTGGAAGAGGTTGGTGCCCATGCCCTGGTCGCGGTACATCTGCCAGATGCCCATCATCTCGGAGGCGAACTCGGGGTCGGCCTCGCTGTAGAAGCGGGCGATGCCGCCGAAAACCCGGCCCTCGCTGTCGCCCCAGCGGTGGGTGTCGCCGATGGGGGCCTGGTGGCGGATGCCCAGGCGGCGGTCGTGAGGTGTGATCAGGTTGCGGTGCCAGCGCATGCGCTTGCGGAAGCGGTCATCCTCGGCCACGGGGTTGCCGTAGCCGATGTTGTAGAACACCCGTGCGATGCGCAACTGCAGGCCCAGCGAGTAGAGGCTGTAGCCGGGGCACTCATAGCCCACGCCGTCGGGCTCGAGGAATACGCGGTCGATGTCATCCTGGAAGTTGTCCCAGCCGAACTCGATCCAGTCCTTCGCGTGCGGATGGTCCTGCATCCCTGCGCCGGCGTAGAGGGCGACCATGTATTTGTCAGTATGGAAGTTGGGGTTGCCCGGATGCCATCCGCTCTCGTAACCGGGCCAGTGGTTGAGGTCGCTGAAGATGTAGCCGGTGGCCGCATCCCACGCCCCGCCTACGGGGCGGCCATCAGTGACCAGGTCGGCCGGGGGCCAGCCGCTCATCATGCGCCGGGTGAAGGTGGTGGGGTTGAGAAAGTCATCCTGATAGCGCCGCGCGATCCACAGGTCCGGCCGCGGCGGGTTGCGCCGGGAAACGTCGCGCCCAGCGATCAGATCGAGCAGGTCGCGCTCGTTTCGATCCAGGTCGTCGCGCTTCGGTTCGTACTGGCGCACCACCTGCATGTCCACGGTGTTGCCCTCGTCACGGTACTGTCGCCGCAGGTCCTCGAGGCGCTCGCGGCTGATGAGGATGTGCGGGCCGGCCAGATCGGGGTCGCGTTCCCATTCGAGGATGTACTTGTGGATCTGATCGTTGAGCGTCCAGTCGGTGTGGCGTCGGACGATGTTGTTCATCCGCCCCGTGGTGTCGAAGCGGGAGCGTTCGCCCACGACCACGGCGTAGGCGCGGCCGCCGGTGCGGGTGGTGAACTGGATGCGGGCGGTGTCGCCGTCCTCGGCCCAGGCATTGATCATCTGGCGCGGGCCGCCGAGCCACTTCATCGTGTAGGTGGCGATCACGCCCACGGCGGGGGCATCGGGGTTGTAGTCGGGGTCATCGGTGTCGGTTTCTCCGCCGCGGGTGACGAAGAAGTCCTGCCCGCCGCCGGGCCGCTGCGTCCAGCGCGGCTGGAGCGTGACGAACGGGCCGCGCTGCTGGTGCTGGGGCCGAAGCTCGTGAAAGCGCAGGTGCGTGTTGCCCCCGAACCGTTCGAAACCGAACCAGGGCACCCACATCACCGTCTCGGGTTGCAGGATGTCACGCAGCTCGAGCCAGTGGGCGGTGCCCTCGCCAAGTTCGTAGGTCTCGGTCACATCCACCCACGGGTCGTGGGCGACGAACCGCAGCGTGGCCTCGTAGAAGCGATCCTCATCGTTCGCCGGCTCGGCCGCTTCCAGCCGCAGTCGAATCTCAACAAACACCGGCCCTTCTGCAATCACTTCGGCACTGGCGGCGCCGATGGGCACTTCGCCCTCCCAATGCCCCTTGCCGTACCATGCCTCATCGCCGGCAAGCTTCATCCCGGCAAGGGGGGCAGGCAGCTCTGACAGCGGCCGGGGCGTGCCCAGATCGAGCCGGCTGTAATCGGGCACACGGAAGCTGTAGACGCCGTTGTCGACGCGAAGGTGCTCGCCTTGGCGTTGCAGGGCGAGCGGTGATTCGGCCTCGCCGCGGCGCAGGGGCACCGCGAGCCGCTGCGTCCCGCGCTCGACGGTGGCCAGCATCCAGGCGCGGGTGATGGGCTCACCATCTTCATCGCGGGCCTCTTCGAGCTGCACGGGCCGGGTTGCGTCGCCGAACTGGGCCACCAGCGGCCCCCGCATCTGCGCGGGCAGGTCGATGTGGATCAGTTCCAGCGGCCAGCCCAATCCCAGCGTGTTGGGAATCTCGAACTCGTGGACGGTTTCGGCCTGCAAAGTGGCGGGGGCGAATGCCAGCAGCGTGGCGAGGGTGGCGAGGAGCAGTCGATGCATGGAAAATCCTCTCAAGGCTGGGGTGGGTTGCAGCGCGTGGGTGGGATTGCCTGCTCCGGAATCCGCCGCGCCAATCTCCGCAATGGCGACACCTTCATGGTGCGTCCGGGGTCGGCCCCTGCGGAGGCCGGGGGAGGCCGGCGGCCGCGGGGCACGGCATTGTAGGCAGACGCGGCAGGGCGCCGCCTTATTGCCATCAGCGGGCGAGCATACGGCCGCGGGCGTGCTCGTCAACCGCTTTCCACACCGCGGCGAAGCGCCCGGCCAGCTCGGTCATGGTCACATCGGTGAAGCCGAGCATGTGCACCTTCACCCGGTCGTTGAGCCGCGCGGCAAGATCGTCCCGCATCGCGCGGCGGCCGGCGACGGCGCCGGTGATGGCGCCGACGGTGGCACCGTTGCAGTCGGTGTCGAGGCCGCACATCACGGCGATGGCGGGCGATTCGATATTGTCCATCTTCCCATAGAACAGGCTCAGCACGCAGATCAGGGCGTTGTTGATCGTGTGCACGCCGTTCATGCCCGGCAGGGCGGCCTCCACCTTCTCCATGCAGTCCTGCCAGGTGGGGCAGGTCTCGGTCCATTCGAGCGTCTTGCGGATGTACCGGGCCAGGCGGCACTCGGCGGGGATCTCCGACAGGCCGATCTCGATCAGCCTTCGCGGTTCGGGCTCGACGAAGGTCGCGGCCTCGACCGCGGCGATGAACATCTCGCCGTAGATACCGTTGCGCTCGTGCGTCCAGTGGGCGTCGCGCCAGGCGAACTCGGCGGCAAGCTGCGGCTTGCCGGCGCAGGCGAAGGCCAGGCCATCGGCCCGTATCTGCGCGCCGATCCACTCGCGGTAGGGGTTGCGGTGGCGGCGGGTGAACTCGGGCGTGGGGTTGCCGCCCGAGCCGGCCTTCGAGCGGTTGAGCAGGTTCATGAAGGCCTGCCGCTCGGCGGTGCAGATGGCGGTGATGGGGATGTGCTGCGCCCAGTAGCGGCCCACGTCCCGCCAGGTGAATTCGGGGCCGGCGCCCTCGAGCAGGCCCAGGCCGGTGAGCGTGTAGTGGATGTCATCGTCCGGCTCCATGTACGCGATCCTCTCACGCGTGGATGCGGGGCAGGAGATGCTCAGGCCATCGCCGACATCGCGGCTGGAGAAAAAGTCGCGCAGCGGCCAGTGCTCGCGGTTTCGCAGGTATTGCTCGATCCGCCCGCGGCCGTGGAAGATGCCCATGCCCTCGACCGGCTTGCCCAGGGCGCAGCCCACGCAGCGACCGGTGACGGCGCCGTGGAGGCGGTCGAGCAATTCATCGTGACCCGGCCGCCAGTCGAGGTCCCGCGGCCCATCGGGGCGGAGGCCGCGGATGGCCTCGAGGTCATTGGGCTCGCGCGCGGCCAGTTGCTCATCTCCAGGCAGCCGCATCAGCTCTTCGTAGAGCGGTTCGATGGCCTCGGCGTTCCAGGGATCCTCGCCGTCCAGCGCAGCGATGCGCTGTTGCAGGTCATCGGGGATGTGGCAGCCCTCATCACGGCGCTGCACGAGTTCTTCCCGGATCAGGTTCAACGGGCTTGTCCATCCGGCCATGCGGGGGCTCCAAGGAGGGTGTGCGAACCTCACAGTCTACCGGGCTGCGCGGGGCGTGCTTGAGCGAGCCTCGGGCGCGTGCGCTGACGGCAGCGCCTCCGGCGCGTGTTCAACTGGACCGCTGCCCCGCCTCGCCGTAGACTCGCCCGCACCATGGGCACAAAGGAGACACCGCCATGATGCGTGCATGGTTCCGCAACGCGAAGCTGGGCATCTTTCTGCACTGGGGTATCTATGCCGTCAACGGCATTCCCGAGAGTTGGTCGTTCTATCGGGGGCAGATCAGCCACGTCGATTACCTCAAGCAGTGCGAGGGCTTCACCGCGGCCGACTACGACCCCGATGCCTGGGCCGACCTGTTCGAACGTGCTGGGGCGCGTTACGCGGTGCTGACGGCCAAGCATCACGATGGGGTGGCACTTTGGGATACCGATGTCAGCGACCTGTCCATCCCGAAGCGCACCCCGGCCGGTCGCGACCTGATCGGCCCCTACTGCGAGGCCCTTCGCCGCCGCGCGCTGCACGTGGGCATCTACTTCTCGCACCTGGACTGGTCGCACCCGGACTATCCCACCATCCGGCCCACGCATCGGCCGGTGGATGAGAGCAACCCCGGCCATCGCTTCTCCTATCCGCCCGCCGGCCAGGAAGACCCCGCGCGCTGGGAGCGGTTTCTCGAGTTCCACCGCGCCCAGCTTCGCGAGCTGTGCGAGGGCTATCAGCCCGACCTGATGTGGTTCGATGGCAACTGGGAGCGTGACGATGAGCAGTGGCGCTTCGATGAGCTGACGGTGCAGCTTCAGACCTGGCGGCCGGGCCTGGTGGTCAACGGCCGGATGGGCGGCAACCCGCCCTACGGCGACTACCAGACGCCCGAGCAGGGCATCCCCATCCACCCGCCGCGCGGCCCGTGGGAGTTCTGCGTGACGATGAACCGCTCCTGGGGCTACCAGCACCAAGACAGCGACTACAAGTCCATCCGGCAGATCATCCGCATGTTCGCCGAGGTCATCGGCATGGGCGGCAACCTGCTGCTGGCGGTGGGCCCGAAGGAAGATGGCACCCTCCCGCCCGAGCAGGTCGAGCGCCTCGAGGCCCTGGGCGACTGGATCGGCCGCCACGAGGAGGCCGTTTACCCCACCGGCGCGGGTCTGCCCCATGGCCACTACTACGGCGCCAGCACGCTCTCGCTCGATCGCCGCACGCTGTACCTGTTCCAGTTCGACCGGCCGCAGGAGTCGATCGCCGTCAAGGGCCTGCACAACGCCGCCGAGCGCATCACCCTGCTGGGCGACGGCCGCGAACTGGCCCACCGCAAGGTCGGCGGCGCCCCCTGGGCCAATGTCCCAGGCGTGCTGTGGATCGACCTACCCGAAGCGGCGCTCGACCCGCATTGCACCGTGGTGAAGGTCGAACTCGACGGCCCGCTGAACCTCTACCCCGGCGGCGGCCGCGCCATCGAGCAGAACTGATCGCTAGCACGCGGCCCGACGCGGGTGCATGACACGTGTCGCGGGATGCCTCTTGCTCCCTCTCCCTCCGGGAGAGGGCCGGGGTGAGGGCAGATGCGCAGGACCCGTCCGAATCTGCCCTCACCTCGGGAGTCTGATCTTCCGTCAGGAATCGTGGAGTGGGGGGCAGATGCGCAA
>PUMS01000045.1 GCA_003551485.1 Phycisphaeraceae bacterium
AGTGCGGCTTCGAGTTCCCACCGCCGCAGCGCGAACAGCACGACCGCCAGGCATCCACCGCCGGTGTGCTCTCGGGCGAGGTCACCGAGACCGAGTACCCCGTGCGGGAGGTGTTCTACAGTGTCCATGCCAAGCGCGGCGCGCCACCGGAGCATCCGCGGTCGATGCGGGTGGAGTACCGCACCGGGTTCAACCACTACCACAGCGAATGGGTCTGCTTCGAGCACACCGGCTACGCCCGGGCGAAGGCCGAGGCCTGGTGGCGCGACCGCTCGCACGAGCCGGTGCCCGACACCGCCGAAGCGGCGGTGGCGATCTGCGAGGCCGGATACACCGCCCAGCCCCGGGCCATCACGGTGCGGTCCGTGGCCGGTGAGAAGTTCGACCGGATCGTGGACTGCGAACTCGGGCCCATCCCGCCAAGGCGCGACGGCAGCGATGAGCGTGACGATGTGACGCTGCCGGCGTATGCGGGCATCCCCGAGGATGAAATCCCCTTCTGAGCCAGACCGTGCCCATGGCCGACCCCACCACGGACGCCACCATCCTCGCCTCGGCCGCCAAGCGGTACCACGATGCCGGCCTGTGCGTGCTGCCGGCCCGGCGGGCTGAAAAGCGGCCCGCTGTCGGGGCGTGGAAGCAGTACCAGAAGCGGCTGCCGACCGCCCCGGAGCTCGATGCGTGGCTGGCCAACAACCCCGATGCGATCTGCATTCTTTGCGGCGTGGCCTCCCGCAATGCCGAGACGATCGACTTCGACGGCAACGATGAGCTGTTCTGGCGCTGGTGGGAACGCATCCCCGCCCATATCCGTGACCGGCTGGTGGTCGAGACCACGCCCTCGGGCGGCGTGCACGTGGTCTACCTCTGCCTGGTCGCCATCTGCGGCAACCTCAAGCTCGCCCAGCGGAAGGTGGACGACAAGATCGTCACCCTCATCGAGACCCGCGGCGAAGGTGGCCTGTTCCTCTGTGCGCCCACGCCGGGCTACGCGCTGATCCAGGGCGAGTTCACCGACCTGCCCGTGCTCACCGCCGCTGAACGCGACATCCTGCTCCAGGCCGCCTGGGAGCTCAACGAGTACGTGCCGCCGGTGGTCGATGGCCCGCGAGGTGCGACCACCATGGCGAATGTCAGCCAGATGTCCGCATCATCGGCCACAGCGGACCAGCTCTCGGCCGAGAACGGCCCGGGGTGCGATGGTGCGGCGGACAATGGCCATGGTGCGGCCCACCAGGCCGACAGGCCCGGCGATGACTTCAACCGCCGCGGCGATGTGCGCGATGTGCTGCATCGACACGGCTGGGTGCAGGCCGGTGGCAGCGGCGACAACGAGTACTGGCGTCGGCCGGGCAAGACCTCGGGCTGGTCGGCGACGCTGAAGGATGGCGTCTTCTACGTCTTCAGCTCCAGCGCTGCGCCCTTCGAGCCCAACAGGGCCTACTCGCCGTTCTCCGTGCTGGCCCAGCTCGAGCACGGCGGCGACTTCGAGCAGGCCGCACGCACGCTGCGTTCGAGCGGCTACGGTGGCGATACGCCGCCCGAGACACTTCCGGGGGTGGACATCTCGGGCATTGTCACGGCGGCAGAACAAACCGGCATCATCACCGGCACGACCGCAGTGGACGTGGATGGCATCGCGGACCCGGGTCCGATTCCCGAACACCTGTTCCACGTGCCGGGCTTTGTGACGCAGCTGATGGAGTTCACGCTGGCCAACGCCCCATACCCCAACGTCGGCCTGGCCTTCTGCGGGGCGATGGCACTGCAGTCGTATCTCTGCGGTCGAAAGGTCTGTGACAGCGGCGATCTTCGTCCCAACATCTACCTGCTGGCACTGGCCAGCAGCGGGACAGGTAAGGACTTTCCCCGCAAGGTCAACGCCCGCGTGCTGTTCGAGACCGGGCAAGTGGCAGCGCTGGGCGACAAGTTCGCCAGCGGCGAAGGCATCCAGGATGCCCTCGCACGCACCAACGCCATGCTGTTCCAGAACGATGAGATGGACGGTGTCCTGCGGCAGATCAATCTCGATCGTGAGAATAAGCGAGAGAGCATTCCCAATATCTTGCTCACGCTCTACACCTCGGCCAACGATGTCTACCCGCTGCGGGTCAAGGCCGGCCAGAAGGAGGCCGGTCACATCGACCAGCCGCACCTGACGCTGTTCGGCACGGCCACCCCGCAGTACTTCTACGAGTCGCTCAGCCAGCGGATGCTGACCAATGGCTTCTTCGCCCGGATGATCATCGTCGACATCGGCAAGCGCGGTGACGGCCAGATGCCCGGTTCCGCCCGGCGTCTGCCGGAACAGATCATCCAGACCGCGAGGTGGTGGGCGCAGTTCCAGCCAGGCACGGTCAAACAGAATCTCTGTACCGTCCACCCCGAACCGCGGGTCGTGCCCCTTACCCCCGAAGCCGAGGTGGCGATCACCGCGTTGCAGCGTCAGGCTGAGCAGGAGTACGACACCGCCCACGAGCGCAACGATGAGGTCGCCCGCGTGGCGTGGAGCCGCACCTGCGAGAACGCGAAGAAGCTGGCGCTGATCTATGCCTGCAGCGCCGACCACGAGAACCCGGTGATCGGCATCGACGCGGTTGAGTGGGCGCAGGCGTTCGCCATGCACCAGACGAGGCGACAGCTGTACCTGGCCAACAGCTACGTGGCCGAGAACCCGTTCCATGCCGAGTGCCTGAAGGTCGTCCGAAGGCTGCGCGAAACGTCCGAGGGCCGGATGTCGCACCAGGTGCTTCTCAAGCGGATGAAGATGAAGGCCAGGGACTTCAAGGACCTGATCGAAACCCTGCTTCAGCGCGAGGAGATCATCGCGGTCACGCAGCAGACGACGGGCCGGCCGGGCCTCGCCTACCAGTTGAACGACCCGGTGAAGGAAGGTGAAGGAAGGTGAAGAATGCCGCTCTGCACCCCGGCTCACCCCGACTTCCTTCACCTTCCTTCACCCTTCCTTCACCCCCTGGGGGTGAAGGAAGTTTGGCGCGTAAGTATAGGAATAACAAGACTCTCTCTACTTCCTTCACCCTTTCACCCCCATGTGCGCGCGCCATGGAAAATCATGCCCGCGAGCGCGCGCGAGGGGGGGGTGAAGGAAGTAAGGGGAAGGAAGTCCGCCAGGCCGCCCTCAGGCCACATCGTTCGCCAGAACTCGCCCACGTTGGCACGTGTGGCGTCCTGCGAGCCGAGTGGTACGTCCCGACCACCCCACGCCCCTCGGCCACAGGGGCGAACGGGGACAGCCTGCCATTATGGCAGCGCTTTAGGTACTTCCTCGAACAAAAGACCCGTGATGGCACGGGAACGCGTCGATCGCCACTGCACAGTTTGTTTTGTCGGTCCGAGTATCTGATCCCCCCCTCACCCCATGCGCACGGAGGTGCATCCATGACCAGCGCCACTGCCCCCGCTCCCGCCACCACCACCACCGCCTACGACGTTGAGCTCCGCAGCATCGATGACATCCGACCCTACGACCGCAACCCGCGCATCAACGACCAGGCGGTGGACGCCGTCGCCGCCTCGATGGCGCAGTTCGGGTTCCGCCAGCCCATCGTCGTCGATGCCGACGGCGTCATCATCGTCGGGCACACCCGCTGGAAGGCCGCGCGCAAGCTCGGCCTCTCCCGCGTGCCCGTCCACATCGCCACCGACCTCAGCCCCGAGCAGATCAGGGCCTACCGCATCGCGGACAACAAGACCGGCGAGTTGGCTGAGTGGGACATGGAGATTCTGCCCATCGAGCTGTCGGAGCTTCGGGAGGGCGGGTTCGACATGGACGTGCTGGCCTTCAACGATGAAGAGCTGGCGAAGCTGCTCAGCGGCGCGGCCGGCGTGCAGGAAGGCCTGACCGATCCCGACCAGGTGCCCGAGCCGCCCGATGACCCCATCACGCAGCCCGGCGACATCTGGGTGCTCGGCGACCACCGCCTCATGTGCGGCGACAGTGGCAGCGTCGAGGACCTCGACAGGCTGCTGGATGGCGCAACGATCGGCCTTGTTCAGACAGATCCGCCCTACAACGTCAAGGTCGAACCGCGCAGCAACAACGCCATCGCCGCCGGCATCACCTCCTTCGCCCGGCGCGAGGACATCCAGTGCGAGCGTTCCACCACCGAGCGGGGCAGGAAGGACCGCGAGCGCCTGGCACGGAAGGCCAGGGCGGAGGGCGATGACAAGGCCGAGCGCCGTGCCAGCGCTGCGATGCACCACCAAGGCATGGACCTGGCCCGCCACCCGGGGAAGTCTAAACCGACCCACACCAAGATGCGCGCCAAGGACCGGCCGCTGGCCAACGACTTTGTCAGTGATGAAGCGTTCGATGCGATGCTGGCGGCCTGGTTCGGCAACGCCTCGCGCGTGCTCAAGCCGGGCGGGTCGTTCTACATCTGGGGCGGGTATGCCAACCTCGGCAACTACCCCGCGCCGCTGGAGCAGGCCGGTCTGTACTTCAGCCAGGGCATCGTCTGGGACAAGCAGCATCCCGTGTTGAGCCGCAAAGATTACATGGGGGCTTTCGAGATCTGCTTCTACGGCTGGAAGCAGGGCGCGGGCCATCACTTCTACGGGCCCAACAACGCCACGGACCTGTGGCACGTCAAGAAGGTCAACCCGCAGAGTATGGTCCACCTGACCGAGAAGCCGGTCGAGCTGGCGGTGCGGGCGATCCAGTACTCGAGCAAGCCGGGTGAGGCGGTGCTGGACCTGTTCGGTGGAAGCGGCTCGACGCTCATCGGCTGCGAGCAGACCGGCCGTCGTGCGTTCCTGATGGAGCTGGACCAGGCCTACTGCGATGTGATCGTGAAGCGCTGGGAGGAGTTCACCGGGCGCAAGGCCGAGCGGATCGCGGCCGCGCCGGCCGCGGAGGATGGTGTGTCGGTTGATACTGAAGCGGAGGTCGTCGCCTCATGATCTTCCACCCGAAGGTCGGTCAGTGTGTGCGGATTCATTACGCCCGCAAGGCGGCCAGGCACATGCCGCACCAGGGCAGGATGGGCGTGGTCCGGGTCGTGCCCATCGGGCCCGGGCCACGCAACATCGGTGTCGAGGTCGATGGCGGCCTCATCGTCGTGCCCCGAGGCAACCTTGTGGCGTTGCCGGAGAAAACCTCGGCCGCGGGGCCGAGGTCTTGAAAGAGGTGAATGGATGGTCTCAGTACGGCAGCTCAGCCAGGAAGGTGAACTCGCACATGGCATCCTCGAAGAGGAACTCGGAGGCCGGGTAGCTGCGTCGGCGGCGGACCTCGACGCAGCCGCGCTCCTTCATGAACTCCAGCGCCACGTTCACCTGCGTGTAGGGCAGGTCGAGCGCCTCGGCCAGGGCATCGCAGGTGACGCCCTCCTTCGCCCGTTCCTCGATGGCGTAGGCGACCTCCTTGAAGGTCGCCAGCGTGCAGCGGTGGGTGTAGCTGTTGCCATCCGGGAAGACCACCTGACGGGTGAGCACGTTGTCCACCACATCGAAGATGACATTGCGGTCGCGGTGGCGGGTGGTCATGGCTCACGCTCCCTTGCGGACGGTGAACCGGCCGCGCTCGGTCTTGACGAACCGGCTCGCTTCACCCTTGTCGTTGATCTCGCGCAGGATGGCCGAGTAGAGCGTGGCCTGCGGCGTCTTGCCCGCGCCGGGCGTCCACAGGCCCCGCTCGATGGCGCGCTCGACCATGTCCCTGGCCCCGAGCGGCTCATCGGCCTCGGCGAGCACCTGGGCTGCGGCGTTGATGAGGCTGGGGCGCTTCGCCTTCCCCCGCGGCTTGGCGTCCGTGGCGTCTGTCGCCGCCGTGTCGCGTTCGGGCTCGGCCCTGGCCTCGCTGGCCGACCCGGCCTCCGCGGCGTCGGGGGCGGCCACCTCCGCGGCCGTGGCCGCCATGGCCCGTTCGCTGGCGGTCATGCCATCCTCGCTCGCCTCGCGCTCATCGCGGAGTCGCGCGTTCTCCTGGTCGGCATGGTGTTGGGCCTTGAGCGCCTTCCGCCGCGCTTCGGCTTCCCGGGGTGTGAGGCTCTTCTTCGCCCGGCCCGCGGGCGCAGCGGGCTTCGCGCCCGCCTCGTGCTTGCCGGTTGCCGCCGCCGCCGCGGGTGCGGGTGCGGGTGCGCGGCCGCGGAGGCGCTGGGCGGTCTTGATGCGGACCTTCTTGCCCGTGGCCATGTTGGTCGCATCCCAGCCGCCGCCCCCGGAAGCGGGCCTTTCGGCATCGATGCGGACGGGGACGACCTTGTCGGTCACCTTGGCGAGGTAGGTCTGGCCGATCCTGACGTCGCTGCTCTTCATGGTCTGTGCTCCTTTGGCCGTGTTCGGGCTGGCCGGGCCCATGTGTGGGGTGAAGACGCTCTCTGGTCAGAGCCCGATCTCTTCGATCAGGCCGTTGTAGCCCTGCGGCCCACCGAGCAGCTCGATGAGCTGGGCGGTGAACCAGGCGACCTCGCGGTCGACATCGGGATCGCCGCTGCGGGCCGGTTGGAGGTGGGCGGCGATGGCGGCCACCGCGTGGGGCGTGAGCGTGTCGCGGATCGCCTCCTGCAGCCGCTGGCTGTCATCGTCGGTGGGGTCATCGATCCGGGGGTCGTTGGGGTCATTCCGGGGGTCGGCCATGGTGTTCTCCTTGGCGGTTCAGCTCTGGAACCGCTGCATCTCGCGGAAGTAGTCGTGGACCATGCTGTTGGTGCCGGTTGCCCCATCGCAGCGGCGCTGGACGATTTCGGCGATTCTGAACAGTTCGTCTTCGCTGGCGGTTGCAGACAGTTCCCAGGTCATCCATGCCTTCTCCTTGCCCGGGTCGCGGATGATGCTGTCGATGCGGATGGTGGCGCTGCCGGCCTTCCGTTCGATGGCGACGCTGCCGTGGTCGCCTTCGAGTTCGATTCGGGTGGTTCTCATGGTTCTGTTCCTGGCTGGCGGTGCGTGCCGGGCGGGTGTCAGACCTCCTCGCCGTCGAGGGCGTACCGGATGGTCTTGCCGGGGTTGAGTTGCCTGACCCGCTCGACCTTGGCGAGTGCCGCCTCGCGGGTGGCGAACCGCTCGATTGCATCGTGCATCCTGGACTCGCTGCCGTCCTTGTTCAGCCGGACGAGGCGATGTGGCCGCGAGGCCTCGCGCTTGGCGGCGCGGCCTCGTGCGAG
>PUMS01000267.1 GCA_003551485.1 Phycisphaeraceae bacterium
ATTCGAACCCACGACGGGCTAAGCCCAGCGGATTTGCAATCCGCCCCCTTGGTCCACTCGGGCACGCGACCGGGACGATGACATTTTATGAGCGCCGGGCGCGGAAGCAAATGCGCGGTTGCGAGCCTCTCGCCGGGTGTTTCCGGAATTGCGGCAACGAATGACACGGGGGGGGGCGATGGGTCAGGCCGTGGTTCCCGGTGGGGGCGGCTTGCGCGTCCTGTTTTCGGCAGGGGGGGCGGGGGCGTTGTCGCCATGGCTGCTGTTGGGTAGGATCAGAGCGAGTGAAACAGGCTCGCTCAACCTGCAATGCCGCTGCCGGCTCGAGGCGGGGCGGGAGTGGGCGAGCGGCTGCACGGTGGGCCAACGGCGGGCAGATCGGCACCGGTCAAGGAGCGTTCGCATGGGCAGCGCCTCGGGTGTAACCGGTTGCAGGAGCCGCGGCGGCGGGGGCGGCTTTACGCTGATCGAGTTGTTGGTGGTGATCTCGATCATCGCGCTACTGCTGTCGCTGTTGCTGCCGGCGCTGGCGGCAGTGCGGGGAACGGCGCAGGTGATGCAGTGTGCGGCGAACATCCGTCAGCTCACGCACGCCGCGCGGGAATACGCCGACCGTCATGGCGGCTTCATCCCTTGCGACTACTGGCCCCCTGAGATTCATCACAACCCGCCGCACGTGCTGCTGCCGGAGGTGGCCAGCGAGGCGCTGGGGGGGCCGTCGTATCCGGTGATCCCGCCCCATCTGGACTCGACCAGCCACAGCCGCGATGAGTACCTCGCGGCGGTTTTCATCAACATGGAGGTGATCCAGTGCCCGAGCTACCCCGCCGAGGGCCGCTTGGTGACCGTGACACACTCCCAGACCAACGAGTCTGTTGAGTTGCGCACGCAGCCCTACGCCTACGCCACCAACGGCATGCCGCTGGATCCGCTGCCCGGCCGCCGCGAGCGCGCTGTGGGGCTGCTGGACTGGTTCCCCCGGCCGAGCAGCACCGTCTACGCCACCGAGGCCCACCGGGACCTGCGCTGGGATCGCTTCGGCACGCACGATGTGCTCAGCACCAACCACCTCTGGGACCGCGGCGGCAGCGCCCGGATGATCGGGGAGGACGATACCCGCCATGGTGGCCGGCTGACGATGGCGTTTGTTGATGGCAGCGCCCGGTCGATGTATTTTGAGGACCTGAGCGTCGACTTGTTCGATCCGAACCCGCGCTGATGGCGCTGCGGATGCCGGTTACCATCGCCTCTTATCTGAAAGGTTGCGGTTCGGCCCTCGGCGGTTGTGGGTGAATGCGAGGTTTGAGCCTGAACATGGATCGGCACCGGTCTCGAAGCCGTCGGCATGGGCATGCCGCGTGCAAAAGCCCCGCCGCACACCGTATTGCCCGTCAATCTCTGATGAACAGGAGACTCGCCATGTGGCACCGAACGATGTTGCTCCACGCCCTCACCTGCGCACTGGTCCTGGCCGCGGCCGCGATGCCCGCGGCGGGTGATGAGCCGATCCGCCAGAACCTGGCGCAGGGCGACCACCTGCTGGTCACCGATGACACCGCCGACCTGCCCGACATCATCCAGAGCAGCCCCCGGCGCACCGGCCGCGATATCTACCGAGAAGACTACATGGATATCGGCCTGCACATCCGCACCGGCCGCACCACCGAGATGACCAGCGACATCCTGCTGCACAACATCAACACCTGCCACATCATCGGCGCACACGGCGAGGGCACGAAGGTGCGATACCGCGGACGGTGGGAGGCCGATGGGCTTAACTCGTTTCCTCACCTGCTGCTGACCGAGGGCGGCCACTTCATCTTCGAAGATGAAGCGCAGATGGACATGGTGATGGAGCGCAGCTACTTCACCCGCCAGCTCTGGGTCTGGGGCGATGGCACGGGCATCATCGAGCTGGCCGAGGGCTTCCGCGCCGATCAGACCCGCAACGAGCCGGTAGCCGATGCCATGGGCACCATCCGGCTCGGGGGGGCCACGCTCATCACCCATCACACCCGCAACATGCCCGCCAACACCCGGCCCGACGGGCGCGGCGGGCACTATCAGAACGGCCACGTCGTCTTCGAACGCATCGACGGCAACCGGTGGATCGTCAAGACCCACAACCAGATCTACAACGCCCAGGTCGATTTCGACACCTCGGGCATCATCGAGACACAGGCCAGCCTGACCCACGCCGGCCACCGCCGCATCACCCTCCAGGTCGGCCCCGGCGGCCCCTTCACCTCCAGCGGCGCTTTCCGCACCACCAGCCCGGGGCTGACGATCACCAAGAGTGGCCCGGCCATGCTCAGCCTCGATGGTGAGCAGTCCTATCACCCCGACACGACCTTCGAGGTCGAGCAGGGCCTGCTGCGGATGTCGACCGACCCCGGCCTCGGCCGCGCCGCCGCGGACGCCGGCCCGCACCTGCTGCTCAACGCCCGCAACGATGCGCGGGTGCACCTGGGCGCGCCGCTGAGCGAGTTGAAGCGCATGGTGCTGCACGATGAATCGCAGCTCTGGCTCGACCGCGACTGCGTGATCGATGCCTCGGCGGGCGTGGCCGTGCATCGGAATGCGAAACTGCACCTCAACGGCCGCATCCGCGGCGATGTCGATGTCCGCGGCGCGCTGCACCTGGATGGCCCGCGCGGCCTGGCGGCGGTTGAAGGCGACCTGGCGATGCGCGGGCGGATGGTGGCGGCCATCCCGCGCAACATCGACGCTGCGGCACTGAAGGTGGATGGCACGTTCACCGTTGGCAGTGAGCTGAGTGTGCGCTTCATCGGCCGCGGCGACCTGCCGCAGCGCGTGGTGCTGGTCAAGGCCGATGCCGTCTCCGGCCGCTTCAGCGGCGATGCCGCGATGACCTGCGCTGCCGGTGAGCACCGCTTCAAGGTCGTTTACAAAGACGGCCGTATCGAGCTGCGCGACATCCGGCGGACCGAGCAATGAGGTCGGCGCGTGCCGTTGGGCGGTGCATCGCCTGGCCGACGTCGGTTGCAGCACCCCTGAGGCCCTACGGGTGCAAGCCGCCGGCAACGGCTTGAAGATGCTGCGAATCGTGCGGATGCTCCCTCCCGTGCAGGGGCGGGTCTCGATTGCGATTCGAGGGCAACCGGACTCGATGTGTACTGGCGGACAGGCCGCCGGTGGCAGTCGGCGCATCGCGGAGGGTTGCGGTATCATTCGCACTCATGGATAAGATTCGCTTCAGGAAACTGGTTACGCTGGCCAACCGCGTGAGGGCCGCGGAGGCGGGAGGGGCCTCGCCGGAGGAATGGCAGACGTTGCGCAACGTGGCACAGGGTTGTGCATCCTATGTGCGCCAGGTTCTGGCCGATGCCGGTCACGGCCTGGACCACCTGCCGGCGCCGTCGCGCCACGCGGTGCTGTATCTGGAAGGGGTGGACTGGGATGCCGTGGCGACGGTGAGCGGCCGCGATGGGAGAAAGGCGCCGTCACAGATGGGCCAGGGCCTGACGCTGTCGGGGCTGAACCGGTGGCTGGAGTCGATGCTCGACCGCATGGCTTTGCGCCAGGCGTCGGTAGAGGCGATGCAGGCGGAGGTACAGCGCATCCGCGACCGGATCGAGGCCGATATCCACCGCCACGACGTGGAGCCGCACAACCTGACCAGACCGCAGCGTGAGGTTCGCGGCTGGGCGGCGTTCATGGCCGAGCCGGCCAACTTCCACGCCGCCCTCGAAGCGATCGACCGCTTCAATGCTGCCCTGAAGCGGCGCTGGCCGCCCACCGTGCCGACCGGTGGCGCCATCCTGGTCCACCTGCGGCCGACGCGGATGATGTACCGGCTGCGGCCGCGGCGGGGCCATCACCTGCTGACGCTGCCCACGGCGATGCTGACCTTCGATGCCGCCGCCGCCGAGGCGGTCGCGGTGATGGTCCGCGGCGACCGCAGCGCCGGCCGGCCCGCGGTGGTCGAGGCGATGATGAAGCCGCAATACCAGGCCGTCGAGAGCGAGATCGAGTCGTTCGGCGGCGTGTTCGAGCGGGTACGCGGCTCGACCCACGACCTGGCCGAATCGTTCGACCGCGTCAACAGGCGGTATTTCGATGGTCGCATGAAGCGGCCGGCGCTGGCCTGGAGCCAGGTGGTGACGGGATGGCGCTTCGGCTGCTACGAGTACGTTCGCGACCGGGTGACGATCTCGATCACGCTCGATGCCCCTTCCGTGCCGGCCTACGTGCTGGATTTCGTGATGTACCACGAGCTCCTGCACAAGCACTTCGGCCTGCGGTGGCGCAACGGCCAGAACCAGAGCCATACCGCTGAGTTCCGCCGGGCCGAGCGGCGCTTTGAGCGGTACAAGGAGGCCGACACCGTTCTGGAGCGTCTCGCCTCCGCGGTACGAGACCGGCGCAGGGCGTAGGGGGGCGCGGGCGGGGGCGGCGGCGGCGACCGACCCCGCGGGATCGGCCCCTCCCCTGCTCTGCCACCGCCGCATCAGAGGTCATTTCCCGACGGCCCGTATTGTGGCTCTCTGCCGCCCATCGACGCCGCTCTGGGCAAGGCCATACCGCACGCGGAGCGTTTCTTTCTCCACGAAGGATCAAGAGGCATGAAGGTTGGCTGTGGGGCGCCACCGCCCGGACGTGCAAGTGTGCTACGGTCCACCTGTCTGTGGTGTGGCGGGTCACCGGCTCGCATCGGCACGCCGATGTGTCGTACCTGCCCGATGATGCCCCTTGCATCGCAGGCGGTCTGGGCGGCGGGACGCAAGACGTGCGGTTTTCCTGGCAGATACCGGCCCCCTGTTGCCTCATGGGCAACGGCCCGATGGTGGGCGTCCGCGAGGCCCCCACTCTCATCCCAGCCACCGGCCGACCACGTGCCGCACCTGCCGGGCCGGGTCGGCGCGGGGGTCGATCAGGTGGGCCTGCCAGCCGCGGGCGGTGGCGGCGGTGATGTTGGCGGGGTTGTCGTCGAAGAAGAGGATGCGGGTGGGTTGGATGCCCGTCGCCCGCTCGACGTGGGCGAAGCTGGCCTCATCCGGCTTCATCGCCCCGATCAGGTGGCTGGCGAAGCGGTGGTCGAAGAGGGCCATCGTCACGCGCTGCGGGCCATCGCCGTGAATCAGCCGCCAGTGGCGGGCACTGGTGTTGGAAAGGCACGCCGTGGCGATGCCGCGACAGCGCAGTGATGTCAGTATCCGGCCGATGCCCTCGTAGGGCTCGATCAGCCACGCCTCGTGGATCGCAGCGATGCGGTCGGCCCTCAGCCCGCTCAGTACAGCCACCGCCCGGTCGAAGGCATTCTCGTCGAGCCGGCCGGTCTCGTGCTGCTCGATGAGCTGGGCCATGGACCTGCCGTCGATGCCCGCCGCGGCCGAGGGTGGCAACATCACGCCTGCCCGCCGTGCCGCTTCGGCCCAGCCCGAGGCGATGCGCACCACCACGCCGCCGAGATCGAAGCACACAAGCTCGGGCGCACCATCTTCACCCGGCATCGTCGGGACCTCACTGGCGGACCTGCCCATCGCCGCGCACGATCCACTTGTAAGTGGTCAGGTCCATCGCACCCATCGGGCCGCGGGCGTGCAGCTTGTCCGTGCTGATGCCGATCTCCGCGCCCAGGCCGTACTCACCGCCATCGGCGAAGCGCGTCGAGCAGTTGATGAACACGCCGGAGGCATCCACCTCGCCGGTGAACCGCTCGGCGCTGGCCAGGTCGCTGGTGATGATGCCATCGGTGTGGCCCGAGCCGTGGGCGTTGATGTGCTCGATGGCCTCATCGAGTGAATCCACCACGCGAACGGCCAGCACCAGGTCGAGAAACTCGGTGTCCCAGTCGGCCTTGGTGGCGGGCCTGGCCTTCGGCCACACCGAGCACACGGCCTCATCGCCGCGAAGCTCGACGCCCAGCCCGCCCAGCGCCTCGCACAGCCTGGCCAGCAGCCCGCCGCGGGCGTGCTCGCGGTGGACCAGCAGCGTCTCGATGGCGTTGCACACGCCCGGCCGCTGCGTCTTGGCGTTGACGGTCACTTCGATCGCCATTTGCTCATCGCAGCGGGCATCGATGTAAAGGTGGCAGTTGCCGGCGTAGTGCTTGATGACGGGGATGCGGCTCTGCTCGACCACCGCACGGATCAGCCCCTCCCCGCCGCGGGGAATGACCAGGTCGATGCGGCCCTCGAGCTTGAGCAGCTCGCCCACCGCCGCGCGGTCGGTGGTCTGGACAAGCTGCACCGAATCCGGATCGATGCCGGCCTTCTCGAGTCCTTCGCGGATGGTCTGGGTCAGCAGCGTGTTGGAGTGGATCGCCTCCCTGCCGCCGCGCAGGATGATGGCGTTGCCGCTCTTGATGCACAGCGCGGCGGCATCGCTGGTGACGTTGGGGCGGCTCTCGTAGATGAACAGGATCACGCCGATGGGCACGCGGACCTTCTCAAGCCGCAGGCCGTTGGGCCGGGTGTAGCCCTCGACCACGCGGCCGACGGGGTCGGTCTGCTGCGCGATCTGCCGCACCGAGTCGGCCATCTGGGCGATGCGTTTCTCATCCAGCCGCAGCCGGTCGAGCATGGCGCTGGAAAGGTCCATCTGCCGGCCGGTCTCGAGGTCCTTTGCGTTGGCCTCGATGATGGCGGGGGCCTGGCGCTCGAGGGCCTCGGCGATGTGCCTCAGCGCGGCGGAGCGCTGCCGGTCGGTCATCGTCGCCAGCCGCCGCCCCGCCCGCCTCGCCTGATCGGCCAGCCGGCGGCAGTAGCCGGGCAGGTCGCCCTGCGCTGCGGACTCGCCGGGCGGCGCGGTCGTGGTCTGGGGGTTGGTCATGATTCATCTCCTTGCAACTGCGGTGTTTATCTTCGTGGCAACGGCGGCCGGCCGCAGCGCACCCGGCCGGCTCCATCGCCCGGTTCATCCTACACCCCCTCGCCGCCGGCCGCAGCCACTGCGCCCCGACCCCGGCGGCCACCCGTCGGCCCGCGTCGGGGATCAGACCGCCATCGGAAGGTATCATGGTCCCATACGCCTGCCCATCGGGGCGGGCCGGGGAAACAGCGATGAACACAAAGCACCGATGCCTCGTCCTGATGGCCTGCCTCGCCCTGCTGCCGCTGACGGCCTGCCAAAGCGGCGGCCGGCTG
>PUMS01000458.1 GCA_003551485.1 Phycisphaeraceae bacterium
CTCCAACCCTCCACGCAACCTCGCCCGCCTGTTGCAGGCCCTTGGCTGGACCGCCATGGCCCCGGTCACCACTTCTCAGGTGCACGGCGGGGAGGTATTCGTGGCCGAGACGATGCCCGATACCGTGCCGCGGGCCGATGCCATCGTCACCGACCGGCCGGGGTTGCTGCCGATGGTGCGTGTGGCCGACTGCGTGCCGCTGCTGCTGGCCGACCGCTGCGGCCGCGCTGTGGCCGCGGTCCACGCGGGCTGGCGCGGCGTGCTTGCGGGGATCATCGAGCACAGCGTGAGGGCCGTCGCACGGCGGGCGGGGGTGGAGCCGGCATCGCTGGTGGCGGCGGTGGGCCCATGCATCGGCGTCGATGCCTTCGAGGTCGGTGAAGAGGTCGCCGCCCCCTTCGAGCAACGGTTCGGTCGCGCGGTGGTTCAACGCGATGACGCCGTTGCCACTGCGGTGGCTGTGCCCGGCGAGCGTGCCGACCGGCGCCCCCATCTCGACCTTGGCGGCGCCGTCGTGGCCGCGCTGCGTGAAGCGGGTGTGGATGCCGGCGGCATCGACCGCTGCGATCTGTGCACGCACGCGGAGGCGGAGTTGTTCTTCAGCCACCGCCGCGACCACGGCCGCACCGGCCGCCAGGCCGCCCTGATCGCGCCCCGCGGGTCGGTGGGCGGGGGTGTGGCTCAGCCTTGACGGTGGGTCCGCTTGGCTTGACCCACCCTACCGGCGACCGGCTATGTTCGTACGCGGTGCAGCATCCAGACGGCAAGGGGCAGGTAGAGCGCAACGGGCAGCCAGGCGTTGGTGATGGGGTTGAGGCCGGCCAGGCCCACCTGGAGGGTGAGGATGGCGATCACCCACAGGGGTACGCCGATGAGCGCAGCGCGGGTGCCTTCCCACAACAGGTTGCGCGGCTCGCGCAGCAGGTAGAAAGGCAGCACGATCAGCATCAGCAGCAGGTTGACGACGATGAAGCTGAAGCGGCTCTGAGCGATGCGCATGATGGCATCGCGGTCGACGGCACGCTTGTCCATCAGCCGGTTGAGCTGGGCCAGGCTCAGCACGCGCGGAAAGATCGCCTGGCGACGTGCCAGCAGCACCTGCGGTGACAGGTCCGACTCGATGTAGTCCAGCGGCTCGGGCTCGATCCGCCGCACCGCCGCCAACCCGCCCCCGGCAGGACCAGCCTGACCGGTTGCCGTGCGATCTGCGACCCCCTCGCCACCGCCGGGTTCCGCGGGCGATGCATCCCGTAGCGCCCCTTCCGGGGACGGGGGGGCCTCTTGCGGGGGCGTGGTCAGGGGGTGCTCGATGCGGTAGCCCTCGATCAACTGCCAGCGTCGCTGCCCGGCCTGCCAGAGCGCCTGCCGGGCCTCGATGCGCGCCACCACCCGGCCTTGCGGGTCCCGCTGGCGGATCAGCACCTCTTCGAGCACCTGCTCGGCGATGTGGAACTTGCGGGCGTTGAACACCGCGCCGTAGCCGTCGGCGGCGTAGGGCACCTCGAAGTGGCGGACCGCCGGGGTCTTGAGCTCGGCTTTGTTGCGCGAGACCTTCTCGGCCATCGGCGGGATGATGTATTCGTGGATGGGGATCGCCGCCAGGTTCAACAGCCCCCCCACCAGCAGCACCGGCGCGGCGATGCGGTACATGCTCAGCCCGCTGGTGACCATGGCCACGATCTCGCGCGTCCGCGCCAGGGCCAAAAAGGTGAAGCCCATCGCCCCGAAAACCACCAGCCCGCTGACCACCGCGTACAGCAGCACCAGCAGCGGGCCGTAGAAGTCGGCGATCACCCACAGCGTGGCCCAGAACCGGCCCCCGTACTGGTCGGCATACACCTCGCCGGCCTGCGTGAACTCATCGAGGTCGATCAGCAGGTCGACGGTGACGAACAGCGTCAGCAGCACCGTCAGCAGGACGATGAAGTTGGTCAGGAAAAGCCGCAGGATGTAACGGTCGAGAATGCTCATGCTTCGTGGCGGCCGCGATTGGGGCATCCGGGGTGCGGCGCGGCGGGCGGGCGGCGGCGCGGGGGGGCGGGGGCGGGGTCAGTTGCGGGCCAGGCGGCGGTAGCTGAGCGCAATGGCGCCCAGCAGCAGGGCGTTGCCGCTCCAGATGATCGGCAGGCCCACCAGTTGGGGGTTGCTCAGGTCGGTGTCGTCGGCGTAGTTCTCCCCGCCTTTTACCAGCACGATGGTCAGCAGCGCCATCAGGAAGCTGCCGAGGTAGACCACCAGCGGCGTCCGGCCGCGGGCGTTCATCGCCAGCACAGCGCCCAGCACCAGCACCATCATGCCCGCCACGGCCAGCGCAGCGCGGGTGTGCTGTAGCGAGCCGATGCGCAGGGTCAGCCGGTGGATGCGATGCTCAAGCGACCTTGCCGCTCGGGTCACCGTCTCGCTGTGGGCGTAGTCGGTGCGGGCCAGCTCCAGAAGCTGGGTCGTTGCGCGGGCCTCGAGTCGAGGCAGCAGCGGCTCGGCCCAGCGCGCCGAGCCCAGGATCGTCGCGCGCTGCGGCGTCTCAAAGCCCGTGGGCCAGTCGATCACGCGGACGTGCTTGAGAAGCCTCAGTTCGATGTGCGGCTCGCGGCCGGGCAGGCCGTGGCTGACGTCGAGCAAGGCCTCGTGCGTGAACCACTGGCGTTCAAGCGTGCCGTCGCGGTGCTGGTCGATGCGCACCGGTGTCTGCTCATCGCCGTGGAGGATCAGCCGCTGCCCCTCGCGTTCGAATTGCGGGGCGCGCAGGCGGTAATGCACGCGGCTCTGGGGCCAGCGTGCATCCCCGGTGGGGCTTTCAGCGGCGATGGCGGCAACGGCCTGCGGGCGCGAATCCAGGCGCAGTATCCCCCGCTCGAGGTGGTGGGCGAGCGTCTGAAGCAGCTTCTCGGCCGCCAGGGCCTGGACCAGCTCGCGGTGACGGTCGGCCACGGCCGAGTAGCGGTAGGGTTCCTGTTTGATCTGGGCGAGTTGGCGCGGGGTGTAGAACTGAGGGCGGTCGCGGTAGGGCTGCTCGATGGCCCATTGGAGGGGGACCTCCTCGCCGAAGGCAATCTCGCCGCGCGATGGCCGGTACATCTCCGCGTCGCGCAACTGCACCGTCAGCCACGGCTGGCCGGCGATCTCGTAGAACAGCAGGTTGGCCTGCGCTGCGGTGTATTCGCTTCGCAACTCGCCGCTGGAGGCATCGAAGCGGCCGACCACCAGGCCGTCGAGCATGATCCACTGCGTGGGGCGGTGGGCCTCATCGCGGTGGGGGATGCGGTCGCGCTCGACGGCGCGGTCGGCATAGATCACGTAGCCGCCCATGCTCACCGGCTCGTTGCGGGCGATCTGCCGCACCAGCAGCGAGGCCACGTCTCGCTGCACCAGGGCCGCCGCGCTGCGGTAGAAGTAGGGCATCACCCAGTTGGACAGCACCCACAGCCCGCTGCCCACGCCGATGCCCAGCGCCAGCACGGGCACGAGGATGGCGCGGTAGCTCAGCCCGCCGACCGAGGCGGCGAGAATCTCGTTGTCCGCCGTCAGCCGGCAGAAAACCATCGTCGAGGCGAACGCGCCGGCGAACGGAAGGACGAAGCCCAGCAGCGTCGGCGTGGAAAACAGCACGAAGCGCAGCAGGTCCAGCGGCGAGAGCAGCCCCTCGGCCAGCGGCCGGATCGCCAGGGCGATGGCCACCACCGTACACAGCACCACCGAGGCCAGCAGCGTGAGCTTGAAAAGGTCAAAGAAGATGTAGCGGTAGAGCGTCCAGGGCATGATCCATGCTGCCTGCGGGACCGATGGCACCCCCGCCGCCGCCGCATGCGGGCAAGCGGGGGCGGGCGGACCTCGCAAGACCGTCAGACCCCCGCAGCCGGGCGGGGCCCGAACATCCGCAGCCGGCGGGGCAAGGTCGCGGGCGGAGCCGTCCACCCGTGAAAACACCACGATGCACCCTTGAGTGAGTATACCCCGCGGTGGGGCCTTTTACCCAACCGTTGCGGGTACAGAGGGCCTGGCCAACGCTTCCGGGGCCGGGCGGCACCGGGTGGATCGGATGCCGCGGCGGGCTTGCCGGCCAGTGCTTGCGGTCTGGCTCAACAGCCACGGGTAAGGGAGCCACCCGTGGCACCAGGCGGCGACCTTCATTGCCGTGAGTAGCGGGCAGGATGGGCGCAGCGGCGTCAGCTTCGCCGTCGCACACGGACCATGTGCTGCTGGAGGTGGTCGCCGGGACAGGCGGTGGCCTGGTTGGGCAGTTCGCGGTGGGTATACAGGTTTGAGACAGGCACGCGGTAGTGGCTCATCAGCAGGTTGAGCGTGCGGTGCAGGGCGCGGTACTGGGCGTCGGTGGGCGTCTGCGTGCCGAAGTTGCCCAGCAGCATCACGCCGATGTTGTGCTCGTTTTCCCGGCGTGCGTGGGCGCCCTGGAGGCGGATGTCGCGCCCGGTCCACAGGCGGCCGGCCCGGTCGATGATGTAGTGGTAGCCGATGTCGGCCCAGCCGAAGCGCTCCACGTGGGTGCGGCGGATGGCCTCGAGGCGCTGGATGGTCGAGTCGGTGTCGGAGAAGTAGACCGGTGTGTGCCCCTCGTGATGCACGGTGATCCGGCCGATGCCGTTCATCGGCGAGGTCGAGCGCAGGTCCGGCTGTGCCCGCGTCCAGCGCGAACGGGCCAACGCGCCGAGGTCCGGGGGGTCGCCGGCCGCGGCCGATGGACCGGCCCCGCCCCTCCCGTTGGTGGGCGAGGGCGATGACCCATCCGAGCGCGGCGGGCGCGGGGAGCCGCCGGAATCCGGCGGCAACGGGGGCACGTTGCGGGAAATGCAACCGGCACATCCGGCCACCAGCACGCCAAGACCGCCGATCAGGAACTGCCGTCGCGATTCATCCATGAACCTGGTCCCTCTGTGTCGCGAGTGGTCGGGCGGAAAACCGGGGCTCGCTACGCCATCATAACGTTGATGGTCCAGCGTCCAAACCCCACCGCATCATGCAGCCCCATCGGCCGCAGGCTCAACGCCGCTTGAAAACGGATATCGGACCGTGACCGCCCCCCCACCCCCCCGTCCCCCGCGGCCCCGCTCCCGCGACTGCGATACACTGGCTGGATGCTCGAATCCTGGGTCTTCTGGACAGTGCTGGCCTACCTGTGCGGGTCGGTCTCGTTCGCGCTGCTGCTGGGCCGGCTCAAGGGGGTGGACCTGCGGCAGGTGGGCAGTGGCAACCCCGGCGCGACCAACCTCGGCCGGGCTGTCGGCCGCGCCTGGGGCGCGTTGTGCTTCGTGCTGGATGTGCTCAAGGGCCTGGTGCCGGTGCTCGTGGCCGGGCTGGTGATGGGCCATGCCGGTCGGGCGGAGCTGGCTGCGATCGAGGCCTGGCAGTGGCTGGCCGTGGCCGCGGGCACCATCTGCGGACACCTGTTTCCGGTATACCACGGCTTCCGCGGGGGCAAGGGCGTGGCCACGGGGCTGGGAGCACTGCTGGGCTTCTACCCGCTGCTGACCGTCCCTGCTCTGGTCGCCGGGGGCGTGTGGTTGGTGCTGCTGGCCACGCTTCGGTACGTGTCGGTCGCGAGCATGGCAGCGGCGGCCGCGATGCCCCTGCTGGTGCTCGCTTACGGGTGGCTGCTGGAAGCGACCCTCCAGCGGCAGGTGCCGCTGCTGACGGTCACCGCCCTGCTGGCGGTCCTGGTGGTGCTGCGCCACCTGGGCAACATCCAGCGGCTGCTTGCGGGCACGGAGCCGAAGGTGGGCCGCCGCGCGGCGGAGCGCGCCGCGAGTCAGGTCTGAGCTCCGCCTCCGGGTGCCGGTTGCTGCGTGTGAGCCCCAGGCGTCCGGGGTCAGGTGGTACGCAGGGGTTGACCCGCCGCCGGTGGCACGCGGGGGCAGGGGGCGAATGGCCGGGCGATTGGCGTTACAATCGCGGGTTGCCACGAACTCGTCCACAAACCACCAGCAGAAAGGAACCACAAGGTGAGCAAGGACTTTTCCGACGAGACGTTCGAGTCGATCAACAGCCAGACCAGCGCCGGCAGCCAGTTTCGCGTGCAGGTCGATGACCAGGATGTGCCCACAACCTACGCCTCGATCGTGCGCGTGTCCGGTTCGGCCGAGGAGTTCACGCTCGACTTCGCCGGCCCGCTGAAGCAGACCGGGCAGAACCAGGCCACCCTCCGGGTCGTCGAGCGGGTGTATCTGAACGTCTGGGCCGCCAAGCGCCTGGCGATGATGCTCAACCAGGCCATCGAGCGATACGAGCAGACCTACGGCCCGATCGAGATCGATGAGCGCAAGCGCCGTCTCGGCGGCCAGGGCGGCGGCTGAGCCACCGCCCCATCTCAGCCTCAGGCCGGGCTCCGCCGCTCGCGGCGGAGCCCTCTTTTCATCTGGCGGGCCTGCGCCGCCCGGTGTGGTCGGCATCCGCGGCGGCATGGGCCATCCTGCTATGATCCGGCCTGAAAAGGAGGCCGCGATGCCGCAACTGACTGCTGCACTGGTGCAAGCCTGGGAAAAGCGGGCCGGGCCCGCGGTGCTGGGCACCTGCGACCGTGAGGGCCAGCCGAACGTGGTTTACGTCGGCAGCCTCGTGCTCGAGGAGGCCAGCCGCTTCGTCATCGCCGACAGCGCCTTCTTCAAGACGCGGGCCAACATCGAGGCCGCCAGCCGCGCAGCGCTGCTGTGGATCACCGCCCAGTGGCAGGCCTATCAGGTCCACGGTCCCATCCGCTACGAGACCGAAGGCCCGATCTACGAACGCATGCGCCAATGGCTGGACCCCAAGTTCCTCGACACCGTCAAGGCCGCCGCCGTAGTCGAGATCGAGGCCGTGTACAGCGGGGCGCAGCGGCTGCTCTGAGGCGCTGCGCCCGGCTTTCCCAACCGGCGGCTTCCTGCCACGCTCCGCTCTTTCGCCGGTGGCAGAGGGGCCGGGGCGATGGTCAGGGCGGCGCAAGCTCAATGGAATGGTCACGATCCGTTCGACGGCGATGCGGCGTTGAAACGCTGGACGAAGGCCTCGTACTGCTGCGGTGTGTCGATGCCGTGGTGGGCGAGGCGGGCGGTGACCACGGCGATGCGATAGCCATGTTCGAGCGCGCGGAG
>PUMS01000465.1 GCA_003551485.1 Phycisphaeraceae bacterium
CAGCCAGCACCCGCGGCGGCTGAAGGGCGTGGCGGCAAGGTCGATCTGGGGCGTTGACAGGGTATTGGCCATGGGTCTGATCCAATCGGGCATCGCCGGTGAACTCACGGCACCGGCAGACTCACGGCCATCACCATACCATCGGCCGCCACCGGCGGACAGTGCCGAAGGAATCATCCCAGGGCGAACGCATGTAGCCGTCAACCTGGGGTGCATGACACATGTCGCGCGATGCCTCTTGCTCCCTCTCCCTTTGGGAGAGGGCGGGGTGAGGGGAGATGCACAAAGCAGGCCCGAATCACCCTCACTCCCGGCCCCGGAAACGGAGATGGGAGTAAGAGCCCTCGCCGCGCTGCGAATGATGCGGTAAAGTGGGCCGCGGCGTGACGCAGGCGGGGGGGCAGAGGCGCCAGGGAGGGAGGGGGGGCATGGAGGGCATGATGGCCGCACAGCAACCGAATATCGTGATCGTCTTCGCCGACGACCTTGGCTACGGCGACCTGTCCTGTCTCAACCCCGACAGCCGCATCCCCACGCCGCATCACGACCGGCTGGCGCGCGAGGGCATGGTCCTCACCGACTGTCATGCCAACTCCGCGGTGTGCACCCCGTCGCGGTTCGGCCTGCTCACCGGCTGTTATGCCTGGCGCACCTGGCTTGAGCGCGGCGTGCTGTACGGCTATTCCCCGCCGCTGATCGAAGACGGCCGCCTCACGCTGGGGTTGCTGCTGAAGCAGGCGGGCTACCGCACCGGGTGCATCGGCAAGTGGCACCTGGGGCTGGGCTGGGTGACCGAATCGGGTCAGCCCCTGCCGCGGCAGGGCACGGATGACCCGGGCGTGGACTTTTCCCGGCCGCTGACAACGGGCCCGCACACGGTGGGCTTCGATGAAAGCTACATCCTGCCGGCGTCGCTGGACATGGCGCCCTACTGCTACATCGAGAACGGGCAGGTGGTCGAGCCGCCGGCGCGGCGGGTGGAGAGCTCGCCGCGGCCGAACTTCTATCGCGGCGGGCCGGCGGGCGAGGGCTTCGAGCACGAGACCTGCCTGCTGGAACTCACCCGCCGCGCCGAGGCCTTCATCGACCACGCCGCACGCGACCATCAGCCGTTTTTCCTCTACTTTCCCACCACCAGCCCGCACACGCCCCACGTGCCGCGGCCGCCGTTCCGCGGCAGCAGCCGGGCGGGGGTCTACGGTGATTTCGTCGTCGAGCACGACTGGTCGGTGGGGCAGATTCTCAATGCTCTGGACCGCCACGGCCTGCGCGACGACACGCTGGTGATCGTGACCTCCGACAACGGCGCCCACATGCGCGACCGCGCGAGCGGGTTCGACATCGAGCGCGACTTCGGCCACCGCTCCAACCACATCTACCGCGGGCAGAAGTCCGATGCCTGGGACGGCGGCCACCGCATCCCCTGCATCGCGCGCTGGCCGCGGGTGATCCAACCCGGCTCGAGCTGCGATCAACTCACCAGCCTGACCGACATGCTGGCCACCTTCGCCGCCATCACCGGCCAGCCGCTGCCGCAAGATGCCGGCCAGGACAGCATCGACCTGCTGCCGCTGCTGTCGGGCCGCGGCACCGACCCGCCGCGCCGAACGGTGATCCACCACTCGATCACCGGGCAGTTCGCCATCCGCGACGAGCTGTGGAAGTACGTCGACTGCCGCGGCTCGGGCGGCTGGAGCCTGCCCGAGGAGCAGACCCCCGAGGATGCACCGCCCGCCCAGCTCTACCACCTGGGCGACGACCCGCGCGAGCTGCACAACCGCTTCCTGGACGAGCCCGACGTGGCCGACCGGATGCAGCGCCTGCTCGATGAAGCCCGCCAGGCGCTACGCACCGCGCCCTGGCCGCGGCCGTGACGATCCCCCGCCCCCCCCGCCCCCCCGGCTCGCCCGCCCCCGCCGGGTCCGTGGGCTGATGTTCATGTCGCGGCGGGGATCGGGCCGATAGCCAGCGACAGCAGATGCCGGTTTTTCCTTTTGCAAGGAGTGGCCATGTCGCTGATGTTCGACCCCGTCAACCACCGCCGTCATCCGCGGCTGGCGCTGCCGGCTGCGTACACCCACGTTCAGGCCCGCCGCGAGGCGGGGCACGGCTTCGACCTCGATGGTCATGCCTACGACATCAGCCGCTCGGGCATTCGTCTGGAGTTCGATGAGGCCGTTGAACCGGGCGCCGAGCTACTGCTGCGCATCCACCTGCCGCGGCGGCCCAGCCCTTTTCCGGGCGCCGGCTCGGTTCCCGCAGCGGGTGCCGATTTCGAGGTTGCAGCCGTGGTGGTAAGACGCCACGAGCAAGAGGAATTCGGCCCGGTACGGGTCGGTGTGGTGTTTCGCCAGTTCCGCAGCACCGAGGATGAGCGGACGCTGCTCGACTACCTGAGCCAGGCCGGCATCGAGCCTCCCCGTCGCAGCGCCGCGGCGGCATGAGGCGCCTTGCGCAGCGCGGCGTCTGACTCGCCCCGGGCCGCGAAGGTCGTCCGGCAAGCACCGCGGCACGGGGGCACGGGGCGCGGCCGGCTGCCCATCTATCGTCGTAGGTGCGGCACAGCCGCATGAGCCACGTTCCGCAAAGCAGGGGTGAGGCACGGACGCCATCGCCGGGTTTGCGCACCCGGCGCCGTCATCAAGAAAAGGCCCGCCGGCGGGCGCCGGCGGGCCCTTTCTGAGGGTCCGTCACCTGGGGGGGCCGGGTCGGATCGGCTCAGGTGCTCTGGGCGCCGGCCTGGGCGAGCTGGTCGCCGGGGCTGTCGTCGGACTTGGACTCCTCGGCGTGGTAGGTCAGGTTCTCGCCGCTCTCATCCACCGAGATGCGGATGTGATGGCCCGAGCGGAAGTCGCCTCGGAGGATCGACTCGCTCAAGGCATCCTCGACGTGGTGCTCGATGGCGCGGCGGAGGGGGCGGGCACCGAAGTCGGGGTTGTAGCCCTTGTCGATCAGGAAGTCACGGGCCTTTTCATCGAGCTCGATGGTCATCCCGCGGCTCTCCAGCCGCAGGCGCACCTTGCGAAGCTCGTACTCGACGATCCGCACCAGGTCCTCGCGCTGCAAGGCACGGAAGACAATCACGTCATCCAGACGGTTGATGAACTCGGGCCGGAAGTGGCGCTCGATCTCGGACATCAGCGTCGTCTTCATCCGCTGGTAGCTGGCCTCGCGGTCGGGCTTCTTGAAGCCGAAGCCGCCGCCGCTCTTGATCAGTTCGGCGCCGATGTTGCTGGTCAGGATCAGGATCACGTTGCGGAAGTCGACGTGGCGGCCGAAGGAGTCGGTGAGCTGGCCTTCCTCCATGATCTGGAGCAGCATGTTGAACACGTCGGGGTGGGCCTTCTCGATCTCATCCAGCAGCACCACCGAGTAGGGCCGGCGGCGGATCTGCTCGGTGAGCTGGCCGCCTTCCTCGTAGCCGACGTAGCCGGGCGGGGCGCCGATGAGGCGGCTGACGTTGTGCTTCTCCATGTACTCGCTCATGTCGATGCGCACCAGGGCCTCCTCGTCGCCGAACATGAACTCGGCCAGGGCCTTGCTCAACAGCGTCTTGCCCACGCCCGAGGGGCCCACGAAGATGAACGAGCCCATCGGTCGGCGCGGGTCCTTCAGGCCGCTGCGTGCGCGGCGGATGGCCTTGGCCACGGTCTTGATGGCCTCTTCCTGGCTGACCACGGTCTTGTGCAGCTCTTCCTCGAGCTTGAGCAGCCGCTCGCTCTCGGCCTTCTCCAGGCGCGTCAGCGGCACGCCGGTGATCTTGCTGACCACCTCGGCGACCACGTCCTCATCCACCACGCCATCGACTTCCGTGGACCGGTCGCGCCACTGCTTCTGCATCTGCTCCTTCTTGCGGCGAAGGGCTTCGACCTGATCGCGCAGCTCCGCGGCGCGCTCGTAGTCGGCGGCCTTGACCGACTCATCCTTGTCGATCGACAGCCGCTCGATCTGCTCCTCGATCTCGGCCAGGTCCGGCGGCTTGCTCATGCTCTTGAGCCGCACGCGGGCGCCGGACTCGTCGATCACGTCGATGCTCTTGTCCGGCTGCACGCGGCCGGTGATGTAGCGGGTGCTCAGTTCCACGGCCATGCGCAGGGCCTCATCGGTGATCTGCACGCGGTGATGGGCCTCGTAGCGGTCGCGCAGGCCCTGGAGGATCAGCAGCGTCTCATCCTTGCTCGGGGCCTCGACGATGATGGTCTGGAACCGGCGCTCCAGCGCACCATCCTTCTCGATGTACTTGCGGTACTCATCGAGCGTGGTGGCGCCGATGCACTGGATTTCGCCGCGCGAGAGGGCGGGCTTGAGCACGTTCGAGGCATCGATGGCGCCTTCGGCCCCGCCGGCGCCGACCAGCGTGTGCAGCTCATCGATGAACAGCACCACGTTCTTGGCCCGGCGAACCTCGTTCATCACCGCCTTGATCCGCTCCTCGAACTGGCCGCGGTACTTGGTGCCGGCGACCATCATCGCCAGGTCCAGCACGACGATGCGGCGGCCATCGAGAATCTCGGGCACATCGTTGGCCACGATCTTCTGCGCCAGGCCCTCGACGATGGCGGTCTTGCCCACGCCGGCCTCGCCCAGCAGCACGGGGTTGTTCTTCGTCCGCCGGCACAGGATCTGCACCAGGCGCTCGATCTCGTTGGCACGGCCGATCACCGGATCGAGGCTGCCTTCGCGGGCCAGCTCGGTCAGGTCGCGGCCGAAGCTGTCCAGGGCCGGGGTCTTGCTCTTGCCGCCCTTGGCGCCCACGCCGGACTGGCCGGAGGGCTCGCCCTTGGTGCCGGCCTCCTCGGGGTCGACGCCGGCGCCGAGCAGGTTGAGCACCTCCTCTCGAACATCCTCAAGCTTGAGCCCGAGGTTCATCAGCACCTGTGCCGCCACCCCCTCATGCTCACGCAGAAGGCCCAGCAGCAGGTGCTCGGTGCCGACGTAGTTGTGGTTGAGGTTGCGGGCCTCCTCGATGGCGTACTCGATGACCTTCTTGGCCCGCGGGGTCTGCGGCAGCTTGCCCATGGTGACCATGTCGGGGCCGCTCTTGACCAGCTTCTCGACTTCGAGTCGCACTTTCCGCAGATCGACATCGAGATTCTTGAGCACGTTGGCGCCCACGCCGGAGCCTTCCTTGACCAGCCCCAGCAGGATGTGCTCGGTCCCGATGTACTCGTGGTTGAACCGCTGGGCCTCCTGGTTGGCCAGGGCCATCACCTTGCGAGCACGGTCGGTAAATCGTTCGAACATTTCGAGACCTCGATTCTTTAGGGGTTGTTGTCGGTCAATCGCTTCCCTGGGTGGTCGACGCTGTCTGCGTCCCGGCATGTCGCGGGCCACACGCACCCAACACCTGATCTATTGTAGTCCTCTTACCACGCCCCGCCACGCAGCACGGCGGGGCGGCCGGGTCGACACCTTGCCGCTATGGCCATATCGGCCCTTTGACGACCTTGTCCGCAGCTTACGCCCCCAAGAGGCGCAACTGCCGTTATCGCAGCAGGTAACACCGCCTGGTGGGGGCCGGCGGCGGGGCGGGCCAACGTGCATCGTGTTGCCGGCGCCGATGCGTTCCCCATGCACAAAGCGGCGCTGCGCGGCTCTATCCATCATCAAACAGTCGAGGCTGCCCACGGGTGTCAGTCGCGACATCGCGCGGCGGGGTGAATGCCGCCGAACTGGGCCTGCCCGGCCCACCGGACAGACCGCAACGCCGCCGGATGAGGTCGAACAGGGCAGCGACCTGCCCGGCGCGGTGGCCCTGGCCGCGCATCCGGCGGCCGAAGGCGCTGTCGTTGAGCCGACCGTCACGAACCTGGCGGATGCGCCCCAGCACCCCCTCCGCCGCGTGGGGCAGTTGTCGCCGCAGCCAGTCGATGAACAGCTCCCGCACCGGCCCGGGCAGGCGCAGCATCACGTACCCCGCCCCGCGGGCACCGGCGTCCGCCGCCGCACGCAGGATCGCCGGCACCTCGCGGTCGGTCAGGCCGGGAATGATCGGGGCGACCATGACGGTGGTGGGGATGCCCGCCTCGGCCAGGCAGCGGATGGCCGCCAACCGTTGCGGCGGCGCGGCGGCGCGCGGCTCCATCTTCGCGGCAAGCTCGCCGTCGAGCGTGGTCAGGCTGATGGCCACGCGGACCGCATCGTGCCTGGCCAGGTCGGTCAGCAGGTTCAGGTCGCGCAGGATGAGCCGGCTCTTGGTCACGATCGAAACCGGCTGGCGGCAGCGGGCCATCACCTCGAGGCAGCCGCGGGTGATGCCGAGCTTCTTTTCCAGCGGCTGGTAGACATCGGTCACACCCGCCATGGCGATCACCTCGCCGCGCCACCGTGGCCGGGCCAGTTCCTTTTTCAGCAGTTGCGGTGCATCGAGCTTGGCGACGATCCGGGTCTCGAAGTCCAGCCCGGCGCTGAAGCCCAGCCGTTCGTGCTCGGGCCGGGCATAGCAGTAGATGCACCCGTGCTCGCAGCCGCGGTAGGGGTTGAGCGTCCACTCGAAGCCCACATCCGGGCTGTCCACGCGGTTGATGACGCTGCGGCTGCGGTCGCGGTAGACCTCGGTGACCACCTGCCGGCCGTCGGGCCAGCGCTCGACCATGCGGTCGATCCAGTCCCCGAGCACCTCCAGACGGACATCCTCGTACCGGTTGGGCGTGTTCAGCCCAGCCCCTCGGCCTCTCACCGGGCCCACGGCAAACCACCGCGCCCCGTCTGCACCGCAACCCGCCGACATCCTGTCCGAGGCTTGCTCCATACCCTAACAGTACGCAAACCCGCGGTAGGGTCAAGCCAGGGCAGACGCTTGTGGCGTGGGTGGCATGGCCCATAAAAGGTTCCAGGAACCTTTTCTGGTGTGAGCAACTCCCAAAACCCACTTTCAGCGTGCTCGAAGCAGCACCCGCGAGGCGGGCTACTCGATCACCACCATGTAGTGGCCGGCGCCGCCGCTGAGGCTGGTGTGGATGTAGCCGTCGCGGTGCTCGTACTCAAGTTCCTGATCACCGGGGGCGATGTAGACGCGGCGGGGGGGCTTGTCGTGGCGGATGGCCAGGGGCAGGTGGCACAGGGGGGTA
>PUMS01000166.1 GCA_003551485.1 Phycisphaeraceae bacterium
GATCATCCGGCCGACGTCCATCAGCAACTCGAAGGCCATGTCACCGCGCGGCATCGCATCGCGCACACCGGGGGCGGCCATGGCGCGGCTGACGAAGTCGCGCTCGCCCGCGCCGGCCTCGCCCCGGCGCGCATCCACCAGATGCGCGATCAGTGCCGCAGCGCGGTCGGCGCCGGAGAGTTGGTCCCAGTCGCCTTCACCTTCATCGCCGGCGCCCCAGGGCGACTCGCTGCGGATCACCACCAGCGCGCCATCGATGCGCGCGATCAGCGTGTTCTCCTGCTGCACCTTCACCGTCGGCATCTGCTCGTATTCCTGCTGACGCTGCTGGTGCCACTGGCGTTGCCGCTCGTGGTCCCATTCCCAGAACTCATCGGGCATGTGCCAGAAGTCGTGGGGCACATCCCGGTCGTACCAGGACTCGACCAGGTGCATCACGTCCACGCCCCGCACCTCGAAGTCGATGCGGCGGTACTCCTCGCGCATCTCCTCGGGCATGCGTTCGTAGGCATCTTCCCAGCCGGTGACGACCATCTCATGCAGCTTGCCCGCCATCTGCTCACCGGGCTCGATCCAGAAAAGCTGAAGGCCCACATCCGGCCGGCCCTCGAGCTGCTCGCTGATGTAGGCGAAGCCGATGGGCCCATCGATGAGCCGGAAGATGTCGGCCCGTTCAAGGCCCACGCGTTCGAGCAGCTTCAGCGGCTCCTCGAGGTCGAGCTGATCATCCTCGGCCAGCACATCCAGCAGCCGCAGGATGCGCGACCGCTCGAAGAGCACACCCATCTGCGTCCGCTGCTGCAACTGCTCGAGCGTCCTGGCCGGGTTGGGGCCCCGCAGGGCCAGTACCGTCTCCGGCGGCAGGCTCTGCCAGATGCCGCGCTGCTCGGCCATCAGTGCCGATACCGGAACCACCATCGCCATCACGGCGACCGCCGTACACAAGCTCCAATTCTGCCGCTTCATCTGCGCGCTCCTTTCATGGGCGAAGATCAAACCATCGTCAACCAGGCCGCCAAAGGCGCGGCGACCAACTGCTCTATACCCGCCTTCCCCCCGTCCGTTGCATCCTGACCTGAAAATCGCCCGCGGGAAACGGCCGGCACGCAGCGCGGCCGTCTCGGCCACAATTCCGGCGTCGAGCCCCGTACCGGCCGGGACGCCCGCACTCCATGGGGCAGTCGCCCCATGCGGCCATCTTCATCGCCGTCGGCGCAGCGCAGCTCCGGGTGCCACTGGCGGCAGCGCATCCTGGACTGACCTCTCACGATCGCTCCGGCTCGGCCTCGCCGCGGCCCTCGACGCTCGGGGACTCATCCTCGGCCGGCTTCCCGCGGTCGGGCAGGTAGGGCGGGTCGAGGTAGCGCACGCCCGAGTTGGGCTGGGTGGGGTCGTAGAGGAAGGCGTTGCGGTTTCGCAGAAAGTCCAGCAGGTCGCTGGCGGGGATGCCGAAGGCCAGGCCCTGGAAGAAGGTGTAGCCGGCGCAGACCACGCCCACCACCTCGCCGCGGGCGTTGAACAGCGGCCCGCCGCTGTTGCCGGGGTTGATCGAGGCATCGGTCTGGATGAACCGCAGATGCCCCAGCGTCCGCGTGGTCGAGCTGACCACGCCCTGCGTCACCGTGCGCTCCAGTCCCAGCGGCGCGCCGATGGCGAAGACCAGGTCGCCCTGGGTGACCTCATCGCCCTCGGTGATCACCAGCGGCTCGGGGGTGAAGTCCTCGAGGTCCTTGGGCAGCAGTTGAAGCAGCGCCAGGTCGCGCAGCGGCTGGATGGACAGGATGCGCACGTTGCGGAACTCCCGCCGCGCGTAGCCGTGGCCGGTGCGCTCGAAGACGGTGATGCCGATGCGCGTCTCGTTCTCGATCACGTGGTAGTTGGTGATGATGTGGCCGTCCTTGCTGATGAAGAAGCCGCTGCCCAGGCCGCCGCTGGTTCGCACCATCACCACCGAATCGCCGTGACGGCGCACCAGGTCCGCCACCGGCGCCGCCGGCAGGCGGCCGGTGATGAACACATCGTGGGTGCGAAGGTCATCCTCATCCTGCTCGATGTCGGCGACAGCGCCTTCGTCGATGCTGATGATGCGCTTTCGCGGCACCACCACCGCATCGTGGCCGAGGTCCAGCACCACACCCTCACTGCTGCGGCGCAGCAGCGGCGCGGAGATGCTCGCTCCGCCCACCAGTTGGACGGTGACGACCTTCGCGGCCACTTCCTCCTCATCCATGGGCACCAGCTCGACATCCTCGGCCAGCGCCGGCGGCTCATCGGGCGTGGGCACGGGCGCGGCGGGGGCCTGCTCATCGGCGCCCTTCTGCGGCTGCGGCTGCGGCCCGGGCGCTGCGGTCTGCTGCGAGGCCAGGGCCCAGGCATCGGCCAGCAGCAGCACGCTGCCCAGCACCAGCACGCTGGTTAGAAGCATTCTCATGGCTTGGTCTCCTCATCCCGGCCAAGGTAGATCAGCAGCCGGTCGTGGGAAAGGATGACAAGGTCGCGTTGCCCGCTGCCGTCGAGGTCCAGACCCAGCAGGAATCGCGGCTCATTGGCCCGCCCGCGCCGGGGGCCGTAGAAGTCGCGATCGCCGGCATAGGGGTACTTGCCGGCCTCGAACACCTGCCAACTGAACTGCGACTCGAGCGCATCATCGACCAGCGTCAGCAGCGTGATGCGGTTTCGCTCATCGTCGACCAGCAGCACGTCATCGACCCCATCGCCGGTCACGTCGGTGGTGAAGAAGCGGACGGGGGTGAACTCATCCAGGCTCGTCTGCCTCCGCTCGGTGGTGTCCACCGCCTGGATGAGTTCGAGGTTGAAAGGTTCACCAGGCAGCAGCCGGGTGACGGTCTCGCCGCCGATCAGCAGCATGCCCAGCACGGGGTTGGCTTCGAGGCGGCTGCCGCCGGGCAGCTTCACACCCTGGGCGGGGCGCAGGATACCGGCCTCATCCGGCTTGAGCCGGAACATGCGGCCCCCGCCGCGCTCCAGCGCCCAGGCCTCATCGCCGTCGGGGATGAATGACACCAGCCGCCGGCCCTCGGGCAGCATGATCTGGTCTTCGGGCTGAAGCTCATCGTCCATCCACTGAAGCACGCCATCGGTGAGGCGGCCGAGGCGGCGGCCTTCACCATGGCCGAACAGGACGAACTCATCGAACCCCGCCGCGCGAAGGTGGCCCGGCTCGCTGGTGCGCACGTTGCCCTCTTCATCGAGCACCGCCAGCTTCGCGTTACGGGCGAACCGCTCCATCACCAGCAGGTTGTTTTCGCCCAGCCAGGTGAGGTTCTCGACATCGCCAAGGCCGGTAAAGCGGGTCTTGACCGGCTCATCGGCACCCGGCTCCCACACCCACAGGAGCAGGTCGCTGCCAACCTTCTGCGCCCACCAGACGGTCGAGCCGGTCTGGCGCAGGGTGATGATCTTCTTCTCATCCTCGCTCTCAACCAGCCGCCACGGCCGCGGGTAGGTCAGGCGGCCGGCCTCCCAGCGGCTGGCGTGCAGGTGGCCGGCGTCGCGCGTCCACAGCAGCAGCTTGCCGGGCCGGGCCGGCGGCGCGGCAATGGCGCGGACGTTGTTGACGATCGGGTAACTCTCTTCGCCTTCCCAGCCATCCTCGCCCAGGGCGTGGACCAGCAGCCGGGGCTGGCGCGGGTCCACGTGGGCCAGCGCCTTGCGGTCGCCAAGCTCGATGCCGCACCAGGTCTCGGACCCGGCGCCCGGCACCGGCAGGGCATCGCGACGGCCGGCGACGTTGTGCTCATCGCTGCCAAGCCCGTAACGCCGCAGCGACCCGCGCGGCACCGAGGGCATCAGCAGCACCTGCCCGGCCGTGACGTCGCCCTTTGCCCGCGTCAGCAGTGCCGCCTGCTGCGTGGATTGGTCGTAGATGTTCACCGGCGGTGCGAAGCGCTCACCGGTGTTGCGGAACCAGCGGATGGCTGCATTTGAGCCGCGGACCCACTCGACGAGGTCCTCGAGCCCATCGCCATCGACATCGGCCAGCCACAGGTCCGCCCGGCCGCGACGTTCCCGCGGGCTGAGCCACTGAGGCGTGGCGTCCTCGACAAGGTCCAGCAGCAGGATGCCATCTTCCATGCTCAGGATCGCCTGGTGATGGGCCGGCGTGCGCCGGACCAGCAGCCGCAGGCTGTCGCCGATGTTGCCATCCTCGATGTCCCAACTGCGGGTTCGCCGCCACCGTTTGCCCTCGCCTTCAACCTCCTGGCGCTGCATGACGCTGAGGCGCAGCGGCGGGGAGGTGAGCACCAGGAGCTGCTTGCCCGGTTCATCCTCATCGAGTTGGACGGCCGCGACGGCGCGGGGCAGGTCCTCGATGGGAATCTCCTCTCGCCGGATTTCCGGTGCCATGGGCAGTTCGTTGGGCCGCTCGGGATCGAGCGCTGGGGCGTCCTGGCGGTTTTCGCGGTTCACCCACCGGTAGATCAGCAGGCGGCTCTGGCGGGCGTCGACCTGGATGAGGGCCTCGCGGCCATCGCCATCGAGATCGGCGGCGATGAGCTGCGTGGGCGCCCCATCCACACGGATGGCCCTCATGCCCTGCCAGCCGGGAAAGGTCTTGGCCGAGGTGGAATCGGTCTGGGCCTTGACCTCATCCTTGCCCTTGCCCTGGTCTTCGGCATGGGCCACCCCCGCCGCAGCGCAAAGCCACATCCCACCCACCGCCACCATCAGCGCCACCGTCCGATGTCTCATCTGTCTGCTCCTGTCCATTTGCGGACATCGATCCCCGGCAACCTCCCAAGATGCATCCCCAAAAGGTCGCCTGCCATCCTCATACGCTATCGCGGCCGGTCCGGTTGTCAATGGGGCGCGTGGCGGTATCGCGGAAGGCGATGCTGGAATCGCGGGGCCCGCGTGTCGCATGGCGCCGGGTGATGGAGCGCGGCCGTCCCGGCCGCGTTCTGGCCTCCGCACCCCGCAGCGGCCGGGACGGCCGCGCTCCACGTGGGGCGTCTGCATCGGCGCCGACATCTTCATCCTCAGGGGTGCGGCGGCGCCGCACGACCGACTCGCGGAGTGAGAGGGAGCCGGACCTTCGGGGCCGTGGGCGGAACGATCAGTCAGCGGGCATGGGCATGGGCAGATCTTCGTCGTCGAAGGGCTCGGCGGGCTGGGGAGCGGGCGCTGGAAGCTGCGGGGCGGGTTCGCGTTGGGGCAGGGGCTGGGGCGTGCCAGGGGCAGGGCCGGTCGGTGCCGGTGGCTGTTCGGCCTGGTCCGGCGGGCTGGGCCAGGGGTCGGCGGCCGACTGTTGTGGCCCGGCATCGTCGCCGGCGGCATCGAGGCGGGTCGGTGAGGTGGGTCGAGGCAGCTCGAGCATGTCCAGTGCTTCGCTGGCGGGCCGGCCCTCGTTGGCATCCTCGGCCGCATCCTGCTCCATGCCGCGGGGGACCATGGGCATGGGGATGTCTTCATCATCGAAGTCGTCCGCGGCGGCGATGTCGGCGCTGCGGCGTTCGGCGATCGGCTCGCCGTGGGCGGCCAGGGGCCGCAGGTCCGGGTCCGGGCCGTGCTCGGGGTGGTAGCCGCCGCGCCGGTGGATGATGTCGGCGATGACGGAGGCCAGGTCGCTCATGCGGACCTCGAGGTCGGCCTCGAGCGCCCCCTGGCGGTGGAGGTTGTAAAGGGCGTTGGAGACCTCGCTGTAGCTGAGGTCGAAGCCGTCCTCGGGCTGGCGCATGGTCGGCTTGTGGCCCAGCAGCGAGACCATGTGGGCCACTGTCGGGGCGATGTAGTGGTGGGCCGGGGAGCGCAGGCCATCGGCATTGGGGCGGTAGGGCTGGTAGAAGACCTCCAGCGGCCGGCCTTCCTCGCGGCGGAGCATGAGGCGGTTGTCCCACAGCCGCGCCAGCTCGTTGGGCTTGAACGAGGTGTTGGGGTTGAACACCACGATGCGGGGAATGCCCACCTGCGTGATGTAGATCAGCGGCTCTTCCGCGGGCACCAGGTCGAGGCGGAACTTGGCCTCGGCCCCTTCACCGAAGCGGATCATGCGGATCAGCGGCGACTGCGTGGCCGCGAGGTTTTCATACGCGGCGATGCGCACGCGGCGGTCATCATCATCGAGCAGTTGCCGCAGGGTCCGGCGGACCTGGGCGTTGTTGCTCATGTAGCGCATCAGCATCGTCGCATCGATGCGGCGGCGCCATTGGTCGCTTCGGGCCCATTGCACCATGGGGGCGACGGTGTTGTGGTCGCCCAGCCGCGCACCGGCGCGCAGCGCGGCCCACTGCACGCGGTGGTCCTCGTGCTCGTAATAGTTGGAAATCTCGGGCAGGGCGGTTCGGCCCAGCACCTGCCAGGCGAGCGAGACCGACTCGGCGGTGTCGGTGTCCGCGACCAGCACGCGGCCGAGGCGCCGGGCCTGCTGCTGCTCGAAGCCGGGCGTTCGCTGGATGTAGGTGTGCTGGATCAGCCGCAACAGCTCGGCCGGGTCGTGTCGGAAGCGGCGGGGAACGTTGATCTCGATCAGTGCATCGCTCTGGGCCACGGCGGTGTCGCGGCCGGCATCGGGCTCGCGCGGGAAGCGCTCGTTGATGCGGTCGGAAATCTGGCGGCTTCGCGTCCAGTCGGGCCGGTTGAGCACCAGGTGCAGGGGCCGGTCGCGGGCGACCACCCCGCCGCTGAGGATCACCCCCTGGCGCTTCAGTTCGATGCGCCGGTCGCGCGGCTTCTCATCGGCCAGCGGGTCGACGATCAGCGAGCCCTGTCCGGTGGCCAGGGGCTTTTCCATCAGCATCGCTTCGGACAGGCCGGCGGTGGAAAGGTCCACGCTCCACAGCCGCCCGCCTTCGAGGTTGGTCGTCTGCGTGCCCGGCAGGGCGGTCACCAGCAGGTCGAAGCGCGAGCCGCGGGTGGCACCCGGCGGAATGATGCCGCGGACGGCGACCACGGCGGTGTCCTGGCTCTGGAGCATCCGCCGCGGGCTGATGTGGCCCATGCCGAACCGCACGCTGCCCACGCCGCGCTGCGACATCTGACTTTCCAGCGGCCGGC
>PUMS01000243.1 GCA_003551485.1 Phycisphaeraceae bacterium
GCGCAGACCAGGCCCACCACCGCCAGCGCGGGCATGAGGCCGTGGTTGAACCGGTGCATCACGGCCCGGCTTCGCACGCACCACCAGGCCACGGCCAGCACCAGGGCGAACTTGAGCAACTCGCTGGGCTGGAAGGTGATGCTCAGGTCGCCGACGCCCAGGCGCAGCCAGCGGGTGGCGCCGTGGGCGGTGTGGCCCAGGCCCGGCACGCGGGTCAGCAGCGTCAGCGTGAGGGCGGCCAGCAGGAGGAAGGGAATGGGGTTGAGCATGCCGCGAAGGCGCATCAGGTGGGCGATGGGCAGCTTCGAGGCGATGAGCATGGCCGCAATGGCCGCGGCGGCGTAGAGGCTGTGGCGACTGGTGGCCAGGGCGCGCAGGTCGGCTTCACCCTCGCCGACGCTCAGCGACGCCGAGTGGACCATGACCACGGCCATGCCCAACAGAGCCATGACCGCCAGAAGCAGCAGTTGACCCGCTCGCATCCGTGCCCTGTTATCGGTCTGTGCGTTCCATCGCCATGAAAAATACCGCCAGAGGGCTCCGGACGCCAGCGTCCGGGTTCCGCGACCGTGGCAAGGCCGTTCAATCCTCCGCGGCGGCGGCCTCCTGGTACCACTGAGCGAACTGCCGGGTGTTGATCTGCAATGCCCGGCCGTGGCGCTGGGTGGCCAGGTCGCGCAGCGAATCATCGTTGAAGCCGAACATGACCACATCGAAGCGGGTCTGCGGGGAGGCGGCCAGTAGCCGCTGGAGGGCCTGCTCTTCTTCGGTATCCAGCGATTGCGAAGTGACGAAGATCAGCCTCGCCGCGCCGGCATCGAGTGCCGCTTCGATCGCCGGGACGGGGCGGCCGACGCCGGGTTCGTAGTGGATGCGGCGGTGGAACGCGGCCAGGTCTTGGCGGCGCTGCGACGTCCAGGCTGCGGGGCCATCGGGGGGGAACATGCGGAAGCTGGCCGTCCCGAAATAGGCCACGGCGAAGGAGGCGTCCTCATCCAGCAGGCCGCTGCTGTGCTCGACCAGGTGCCGCACCTGCTGGAAGCCATCAGGCGAGAGCTGCGGCCCGCCGGCCTGAACGACCAGGACGGTGCCATCCTCGATGGACATGTCGATGAAGCGGGGCGAATCGGCCAGAAAGGGGTTGACCCGGGGCTGATATTCATGGCGGGCCGGGTCGTCGTGGCGGTCGCGCTGCATGAAGTCGGAGAAGAAAATGAACCAGCCCATCATGACCAGCAGGGCCGCGGCGGTGACCACGACGACGGTGGCGGTGATGGTTCGGGCCATCATTCGCCTCTTGCGCCGTGCCATGGGCACGCGGGTCGATCTGGAGATGCGGACCTTCCTGCCCGAAGCGGTCACGTAGGTGGCGGTGGCGTGTGTGGCCAGGCCGGAGCCGCTGCCGGTGGCGCCGGCGGCGCCGGTGATGGCGGACGGGGACTGGCCGGTGGGGCTGATCTGGGGCGAGGGCAGTTCGGGCCGATCCGCACCGGCGGGTGAGGGGCTGGGGGGGGCATCGACCGGGGCATCGGCCGGGGGCTGCTGAGGCTGATCCGGGCGCGACGGGGTTGAGCCGGCGGTGGCCGACGCTTTGGCGCTCTCGGGCCGGTCGGGGCGCCGCAGGCGTTCAGGCGATTCGCGTTGCGGGTCGTTGGGCACGGTCATCATCGTGCCGCAGGTCGAGCAGCGACAGACACCGCCGGCGAAGCCGGCATCGAGTTCGAGCAGTGACCGGCAACTGGGACACTCCAACTCGATGGTGTGCTGCGGCATGGTGGCTGTCCTGTGGGTGATGGTCCGGCCGGGAGGGGCCCCTCCACCCTGCCCGCTTCCGCCCGCCATCAGGGCTGCGGTTTCGGGGATCTTACCGGACGCTGTTCGGCGCTGAAACCGCCCCGGCCCCGCCTCGCGGCGGGCACGCCGCGGTCTTTACCAGCCCGGCTGGCGCCCGTCTGAGGAGCGTGCGGTCCCGGACCGGACCAAAAGCGCGGCCGCCACCCGGCATGGATGAGGCCTGTTGCGGCTCGGGGCGCTCACGCGCCGCCCAGGCGGGCGGTGGCGGGCGGTTGAAGTGCCGGGACGTGGGGCAGCCCCGCCGCCTGCGGCATGCGCTGCAGTGAGCAGCACAGCCGGTCGACAATCGTCAGGCCACCGAGCAGGAAGAACTGGCTCAGCAGCGTGCCCTGCTTGAAGCCCAGCAGGAAGTCAAAAAGGATGATCGCCCCCAGCGCCGACACCAGCCCGCGGGCCACGGGGTAGGGCGCGACCGCCCGATACAGCCACAGCCAGCGGTACGCCCCCAGCACGAGCATGGCAACAAAAAGCGAAGCACCGATCAGCCCGAATTCGCCAAGCACCTCGGCAGGAACGAAGTGGGGATAGAAGCCGACGATGTTGGGGTTGAACGACCCTGCGTAACCCAGGCCGACCAGGAAGGCCTGCATGCCGCCATCGAACCAGGCCGCGAGCAAGGTGCGGGCGTTTTCCAGTCGCCCCGCCAGCGCGAACTCGATCTCGACCCGCTCCCAGCGGGCGCCGGCGCCGATGGCATCGAGCACGAACGAGCCGAGAATAAGCAGCAGCCCCAGGGCGACGATCAGGGCCACGAACTGCCAAACGTTACGGATGCGACGGCTGAACATCAGCATCGGCACCACCGCCGCGAAGATGAAGAAGAACTGTCCGCGCGACTGCGACATGGCCACCAGGTAGAGACCGCCCAGGATCACCGCCCACCGCAGCATCTGCCACATGCGGCCCAGGCCCTTGAAGTTCATCAGCAGCACGATCATCACCAGCATGCCCGCCCAGGTGGCGATGGCCAGCGGGTTGGTGCGCACATCCCAGGCGCCTGCGATCAACAGGCCGCGGAAGCCCCACTCGGCGGTGAACACCAGGATCACGATCAGCGGCAGACCGATCAGCAAGGCCGCGGTGAAGCCCGCACGCAGGTCCTTCATGTCGCGGATCACCCACGGCGAAAGCAATGCGAAGAACGCCAGCAGGTGGAACACCGACTGGAGCCTGTCGGTAGCGCCGCCGTAGGCCGACCACGTGCTGCTCAGCGCCACCCAGCCCAGGAAGGCCCAGATCAGCACCGTGAGCCACGAGATGCGGCCGATGTTGCCGCGCAGCGCCCCGGCAACCACGGCGGTAAGCAGCACCACGCCCGCGGGGATGTACACCAGGCTGGTGTTGAGCGCGATTGCCGTGCTTGTCGACTGGCCCCATTGCGTCAGCGCAAAGATGCAGATCACCAGCCCGAAGGCGGCGCCGGGTCGGAACAGGGACACGGCGAAGGTGATGCTGATGACCAGGGCGATGCCGATAACTGCGATCAAACTCGAAACTCCATGAACATTCCGGGGCGCATCGGGCCCGACCCGATCACCGCCCGCCTCCGACCGCCGGCGGCATCCCATGCGCGAGGCAGGCATCGGCCGGCCGCACCGCTGCAACCTCCAGCAGCCGGCGCGACCCGGCACCGGCCCGACGATGCAACGCTATCCATCCATGGCATCGGCTCGCGGCGGCGGCCCCGGACCTCGTCGGTCGGCCTCGCCGGTACCTGCCTGCGCCGAGCCGAACGCGACATTCTACCGTCTACCATCGGGTTTCGAGGCCGATTTTCTGAGTGATTACCCCGACGCCGACCGAGAAGAGCAAACCGCGGTGAGCAAATTAGCTTTATCTATTTTATTTTTATTGCCCACGGGGCATGCCCTGTCGCATCTGCCTCGGCGGCGGCATCGGTGGTGGTACTCGCCGGCCCGCCTCGGGGTTCACCCCGGCTCGAAAACCGCACCGCCCCTCACCTCGCCCTCCCCGGCCGGCGATGGATCGATGGCAGAACCTAATGGCCACCCTGATCTGCCCGGCGTCCCCCACAACGCCCTTGAAAAACAGCCAATGGGCTTGTTCCGCAGCAGACTTGTGGTATGTTTGGAAAAGAACGCTTCGGCGGCTGTGGTCGAGGCTATGGGAAGGAAAGACGATGTCCCTGCCGTTCAGGCCAGCACCGTTTCGCGATGGCGGCACTGCTGCGGCGGTGAAAGTCCATCGCAGAGCACCCGGTGCCGGTTCGACCGGGCGTGAGGCGGCATTGCGGCTGAGACGGGCTGCGGGCGTGGCGGGGATGGCAGAGCAGGGGGCTGGGCCGGGGGTGAATGGGCCGGGGTCGGCGCGGGCCGGGCGCGGCGTCAGGGCGAAGGCGACCGGTGGGGCCAATGGCCGTGGTGGCAGGGCCGGTGGGGCCGGCGATGCGATGGCGATGGTCCATCCCCTGTCGGGAGCGACCGATCCGCGATGGGTCCTGGCCGTGCAGGCAGCACGGGCGCTTGAAGGGGCGGTGCTCGCGCCCGAACGGCGCCAGGGGCTGCTTCGGCTGGGGCAGAGGATGGGGCTGACGCCTTTCGATGCCAACCTGGTACTGGCCATCATCCAGGACCGCGCCCGCCGCGGGCACCTGGGTGAGTGGTGCGCTGCGGCGGCGGCCGAGCAGCTTGCGATGGTGCCCCCGCCGCGCTGCCGGGCCGTGGGTCGGGCTCACCTGGTCCAACCCATGCGGGTCGCCCTGTGGTGTGTGGGGCTGGTGGCCGCTGAGGCGGCCCTCTTGTGGATGATTCTGAGCTGAGCGCGATGGGGGGGGCGGGCCCTTGAATGCCGCTGCCGGTGCGAAGGTGGGGCGGGCACCGGGTCTTCGAGGCGGTGGGGGCGGTGGGCCGGGTCGTGTAGAATCGGGTGTATGCGCCGCCCGATGCTGTCGCGAAACCAGTGGCTGGCCGTCGTGTTGATCGGGCTGTTGGTCGTCAGCCAGTTGCCCGGGCCGATGGTGCATTCTGTCAGTTCGCGGCCGGCCCATCTGCTGTCGACGCTGCTGACGCCCCTGTCGCAGTGGATGCTCAGTGCCGGCAACCGCGCCACGCGCCGCCCCGACCTGTTGCAGCGCAGGGAGCCGGGCGAGGATGCCGTTCGGCAGTTGCGTGCTGCGCGCGAGGAAATCCGCCGTCTTCAGCGCCGCATCGAGGAGTACGAGCGAATTCGACACCGGTTCGGTGAGCAGCTCGAGGCCTTCGACTACGTCCACGCCGCCGTCACCCGCTGGTCGGGCGATCCGGCCAACCCGTGGCTGGAGATCAACCGCGGCCGGCGCCACGGCGTGGCCGAGGGCGACGTGGTGGTCAACTACCGCGACCTGGTCGGCCGTGTGGTTGACGTCGGGCCGGGCACGGCGACGGTGCGGCTGATCACGCACCCACAGTCGCGCCTGGAGGTTCGCGTGCAGCCGGACACGGCCGATGAGCCGGCCCGCCACCACCTGGTGATGGTCGATGCCGTGCCCCGCCGGGGCAGGTTCGAGGCGATGGTGGAGGTGGATGCCGACGCACCGATCGAGCAAGGCGACATCGCCTTCCTGCACGTGGGTGAGCATCGCGCCGGTCGCGGCTGGCCCGAGCACGCCTACGGCTTCGACGTGGGCATGGTGACGCGGATCGAGCCCGATCAGGAGCGTCTGCCGCTGCTGAGAAAGCGCATCGTGATCGAACCGTTCCGCGACCTGCCACGGCTGTCGAACGTGACGGTGTTCGTCAGAAGGGAGTATGAACGCCCCGACGACAACTGATTCTCCGCCCCCGCAGGGGCCCGCTCCCGCAGGTCGGGCCGGGATGCGAAAGATGATGCCGCCATGAACTGGCTGACCTTTGCCATCGCGACTTACCTGCTGCTGCTGCTCCAGGTCGGCCTGCGCGGGTTGTTCGACTTCAACGTCACCGCCATCGAAGGTGCCGAACCGAACCTGTTGCTGATTCTGATGGTGTTCATTGCGATGGTGGCGCCGCTGCACACCAGCCTGTGGGCGGCCCTGATCCTGGGATTGCTGGCCGACCTCGAGCAGCGCCAGGCCCTGGTGGTGGCGGGCGATGAACCGATGCACGCGGTGCTGGTCGGGCCCTGGGCGCTGGCGTTCATCGCCGCGGCGTACGTGGTGCTTCAGATGCGCGGGGTGGTGTACCGCAACTCGCCGCTGGCCTTTGCCCTGACGGTGTTCATCGCCGGCATGGGGCTGTACCTGGTCCATACCGCCATCCTGAGCATCCGCGGGCTGCCGTTTCTGCCGGGCGAGGCGGTGGCGGGCTGGTCGGCCACGCAGGAACTGATCGGGGCGTTTCTGAACCTGGTTTACAGCGCGCTGATCGCGCTGCTGCTGCACCTGCCACTGCGCTCCAGCGAGCGGTTGTGGCGATTCCGCATCCCCACCGGCCCCGCGCGGCGGGCGGTGTGATGCCCCGCCACCGTCGCCGCTGAACGCCCGCATCCGGCGGGCGCCGACGAAGAAGGAGGCAAACCATGAGCAGGGATGACCCCCGCGATGAACCCAACGGCGGCCCCCGCAACCGCCCCCCGGACCAAGACCCCCAACGCCCCTCACCCCCGCCCGGCGAGCCCGGCGCGACCGATGAGGGCGCGGATTTCGACAGCCACGCCCAGCCGTGGCGCCGCGGCGATGGCGATGATGAGCAGGGCGTGCCGCGGCGGCTGGAGCATGGCATCTGGCACGCGCCGCAGGGACCGGTGACGAAGCTGGTGGCGGTGGTGGTGCTGGTGACCGTGACGGCGCTGGCCATTGCCACGGTCATCGCCGCCATCCAGTTGTTCACCGGCGCCCACGATCGCCAGGCCACCTGGGGCCCCGACCCGGACAACCAGCAGCCGGCCGATGAGCCGCAAGATGCGGATGCCCCGGGCGCCCCCGATGCCCCCGAAGCGCCGCCCTGATGGCCGCTGCGGATGCCGGGATGCGGCCGAGACGGCCGCGCTCCCCGGCGGCCCGCTTCCGGCGGTTTTCAGGGCAGTGTCTCATGAGGCTGGGGCCTCACCCACGAGGATGAAAATCGTGGCGGTGGGTCCGCTTCGCTTGACCCACCCTACCTGCTACGGCCTGCTCCCTTCCGGGGGCGGTTTTCAGGGCAGCACCACACACCGTGCGCGGCAGCATCGTCAATCCCAACC
>PUMS01000492.1 GCA_003551485.1 Phycisphaeraceae bacterium
AGCGATCAGACACGGGTCCCGCGAAACGCCGGGGCGCCCGTCCCTGGGCCTGAGACTGCAAAGTGCATCGACTCGCGACGGTGCCGACCCCTCCCTGGGCCTGACCCTGTCGCCACTTGCCGCTGGTGACCACTGCGCCGTTGATCCGCCGCGGGCCGGTCAGTGCCGTCCTGCTCGCCGCGGGCCGCCATCGCCGCAGCGCGGCGGCATGGCCGTTGCGAGGAGGGGGCGGGGGCCGGACTGGCGGCGACGGACTTCCGGGGGCCGGGGGGCCGGGGGCTTCCGGGGCCTTCCGGGGGTCGGGAGGAGGGGGTTCGTCCGTGAACCGCCCTCCCTCGCCCGTGGGTCACCGTGTTTCGACTCGCCCGTCCGGGGGCGTGGCCAGGCCGGCCCTTCCGTGAGCCGGTCGTCAATCGCGCCTCTTCCTCATGGCGCGGCGGAACTTGAGCATCATGTCGCCATCATCTTCGAGGCTGCGGGCCATGAACCGGTCCCAGTCCTCGCGGTTGTGCACTTCGATGCGGTCGTTGTTGCCCACCACGACCACCTCGCCGCCGATCTGGCGAAGCTTGAGCAACTGGTCGGGCAGGCGGACGCGACCCTGGCGGTCCAGTTCCAGCCGGCGGCTGTTGGCGAACATGCGCAGGGCGAACTGGAACAATTCGGGCGAATCGAAGTCGGCCTCGCTGTCGCGGAGGGTGCGGGCCTGCTCCTCGAAGTCGGGCACGGCGTAGAGGGCCAGGCATCGGCCTTCGGCGGGCGTGGCGTAAACGTAGAGCGGTTCATCATCGCGTACCTGGCATCTCTCGCGGAGGGTGGCTCGCAGTTCTGCCGGGATGGCCAGCCTCTGCTTGGCATCGATCGTGTGTGGGTAGGTGCCTGTGAAAACCACGATGCCCGCCCTCTTTGTTCGACTCGCCCCACTTTAAGGGAATTCATGGGGAAATGCAACACTCTGCCCCACTGCGCCTAATTTTTTCTTCAACTGGGGTCTTTACCCCATCCCCCGCCGCCGCATCGCCCCCCTAGACGGCCCGGCATATACAGCATATCCACTTGATTCACAAATACTTAAATAAAAAGGCACTGAGGTGCCCGCTCAGGTGTGCCCCTGGCGTCGCACGAGCGCCGCGATGTGGATTTCATGTGGAGAATGCCGCCTCCGGCCGGTTCGCGACCCGAAAAACCCGCCCGCGTGGGGGCTGCGCCCATGCCCGCCGAGCCGTCGCGACCATCACCCACAGCCCGATCCCCGGTCGCCGCCCCTCACGGCACCGCATCTGCCCCGGCCCCCCTCAACGCCCACCCTTCGCAATGCGCCCGACGCTGGCCAGAGCGGTTGAAAGTCGAAAGCCAGGCGGCCGTTTCCCCGGGGCCCAGGCCTCACCGGCCGTTCATGATGCAGGTGGCGATGCCTCATCCGTACCGCGCCGGTCGAACCATAGTGACATTAATGTGGCAAACATCCATGGATCACAAGTCAGTGCTCTGCTTGCGCATTTGATGATGTGACACGGCCTTGAGTGAACGCGTGTCGGCGTTGCCGACGGTGAGGGCGGTGGCCATGACGGCGTGTCTCGCCCCGGTGATGCGACGGCGCCGACGGCGGGGGAGGCGATTGCTCAAATCGGCGTCACATGTTTCACGCGAAGGCGCGAAGGTGCGAAGGAGAACAGAAACGCTGCTGATGCAACCGGAATCCGATGTCCACCTGCTTGTTTCGGGACGTAAGGCATTCGCGTGACATCAACTCCCCTCTGTCCCGTGTTCGTTGGTCCTTGGAATGCGGCTGTGCCGTGCCGGGACCTTCGTCCCCTTCGTGGTGATGCATCCGCCGGTTTCTGTCTGCCGCCCTGGCGCGCAAGCGGTTTCCCTGCGCAGGTAATCGATGATCGGGACGAGCGGCCGGATGACAGGATCGCGTCATCATCGTTGCGGCGAGCGTGCGGCTGCGCAGGCGGCCTACCACCGCCCTTCGAGGATGCGGTCGATGGCGTGGGCGACGCCGTCTTCGGCGTTGCTGAGGGTGACGTGGTCGGCGGCGGCCCGGGCCTCGGGGGCGGCGTTGGCCATGGCGATGCCGCAGGCGGCGCCCTCGAGCATGGGCGTGTCGTTGACCTGGTCGCCGATGGCGGCGATGCGATCGGGGTCCAGGCCCAGGTGGCGGGCCAACCACAGAAGGCCCGTGAACTTGTTGACGCCGGGGGGGAAGACTTCGAGTATCCATACCTCCTCCCCGTCGGGGCTTCGCAGGGCAGGGAAGGCGTGGGGCACGAGGCGGTCGCCGACACCGTTGTCCAGCCGCCGCAGGGCGCGCTCGACCACCGGCTGCGCGGCCACCATGCCCACGCGGAGGGTGTGCTCGATGGACTCGGCCTCGATGCGCGGCTGCGTGGCCACGCTCACGCCCGTCTGCTCGAACCACCAGCGGGTGTTGTCGGTCAGTTCGCCCTCGCCGGTGACCAGGTACTCGTGGCCGGCCAGGTCGCAGGAACGGTACAGCAGCACCGCATCGGGCAGGTCGTCGAGCATGGCCACCAGGCTGGCGGCCAGTCGCGGCTCGAAGAACGCCTCGTGCAGCACCGCACCATCATCGATCCGCCGCACCGTCGCCCCGGTGACGAACACCCCGACCTCGGCCACGTCGCCAAGCTGCTCGGCCAGAAAGGCCGACTCGCGCCAGCCGCGACCGGTGCAGGGCACGACGACCAGTCCCGCCGCCACCGCCCGCCGCAGCGCCGCCCGGTTGGCCGCGCTGAGCTGACCATCCGGCCCCAGCAGGGTGCCGTCGAGGTCGATACCGAGCATCTGATATTTCATGGCATTCAGTATAGAACGCAAAGCGGGCGCCGGCCGGGCCCGACGCCCCACCGGCCCGTCTTGATGCAGGCTTCCAGTCTGCCCCACAACCGACCGCCCGTCACGGGGCAGGCGCCTCGCCTCGCTGTGGCGATCACGATGGGGGATGGTCTTCACCCGCCCCTCGCTGATGGCGCGGTTCCTCCACCGCCTGCCAGCGGGGCTCGGGCTCGCAGGAGCAGCAGTCGCACCAGGTGGGCACATCCGCATGCATCCCCAGGGGGCGGCCCGGGGGCCGGAGGGGTTTTTCATTGCGCGGCGGGGTCGCGGCGTTGACCGTCGGGGCCGTCATGGCAGCCTCCTGACCGTGCGTGGGGCTCAACCTGCTTCATGTTATGCTCCCTCCATCGCCCCGCCCCACGGATGGCGGCGGGGCGGCTCTCATAGCCGCTCTAAGATGGGATCACACCGTCATGGCCCAACGCGCCAAGCGTCGCCCGAAGAAGGTGGCCAAGCGTCGCCCGAAAAAGGTGGCGAAGACCGCTGATCGTCCCTCCACCCCGGACCCGCCCTGGGAGGCCCTGACCTGGGCCGAACTGGACCGATGGGCCGGCCCCCGAACCGTCAGCCGCGGGCGCGACTACCAGCGCCGGGGCCGGGTCAAGGAGTTGGCCCGCACCCCCGCCGGTGACCTGCTGGCCACCGTCGAGGGCGGAGCGCGCTACATCACCACCGTCCGCCTGACCGGCTCCAGCCGCGGCAAGAGGCAACTGGCCTCGCTGTGCTCCTGTCCCGTGGGTGTGAACTGCAAGCATGCGGTGGCGGTGGTCGGGACGTACCTCGATGCGCTCGCCGCGGGCAACCCCGTCCCCGAGGCCGATCCCTACGACCGGCGCCTGTCGAAGCTGGGGATGGCCTTCGATGATGGGGATGAGCCGCGGCCTGGGCACGCGGCCAATGGCGCATCGCACGCGAGCAGTCCCGCACCGACCGCCGCCAGGCCGCGCTCGCAGAAGCAGTGGGCCGAAAAGATCGATGCCCACCTCCGGGCGATGAGCCACCAGCAGCTCGTCGAGCTGGTCCTTTCGCACACCGATCGCTTTCCCGAGTTGCATCGCGAGTTCACCGAAGCCATCTCCCTGGCCGAGGGCGACTTCGGCCGCATCATCGCGCAGGCCCGCAGCGACATCCAAGAGCTGACCGAGCCCTTCGATGGCGAGGGCTACTGGGACGATGAGGATGATGTCCCCGACGCCGGCGAGCTTCGCTCCCGGCTCGAGCAACTGCTCGAGGCCGGTTACTGCGATGCGGTGCTCGAACTGGGCTGGACATTGATTGCGCGAGGCACAAGCCGAGTCGAAATCGCCGGCGATAATGAACTTGCGGCCATGAGACTGGTCGAGTGCATGCCGGTGGTGTTCAAGGCGCTGAAGGCCTCCAACCTCCCGACGAAGGCGAAGATCCTGTGGGCCATCGATGCCTCGATGAACGACCCCTACGACCTGACCGACGATGCCATCGGCTGCATCCTCGATGCCCGCTGGCGCCGCGACGACTGGTCCGCCGTGGCCGATGAACTGCAACAGCGCCTGGAAGCGAAGAAGCCCCGGAGCGGGACCGGCTTGCGTTACGACGACCAGCGTTACGCGACCGTCTCCTGGCTGGCCAGGGCGTTGGAAAAGGCCGGGCGCGAAGCGGAACTGCGCCAACTCTACGAGACTGAGGCCAGGGCCAGCGGCACCTACGAGCGTCTGGTGCGATACCTGCTCGAGCGCGGCGACGATGCGGCGGCCGAGACATGGGCCCTCGAGGGCATCGAGGTGAAGAAAGAGCGGCAGTGGCCCGGCGCTGTGAGCCAACTGGTCGATTTGCTTTGCGAGCTGGCCCGCCGCCGAAAGGATTGGCCCACCGTGGCGGCCCACGCAGCGCAGCAGTTCTTCAACGATCCGGACGCCGGGTCATTCAAGACGCTGCTGAGCGAGGCCAAGCGCGCCAAATGCCTGGATGCGGTGCGGGGCAAGGCGTTGGCCTTTCTCGAGTCGGGCCGTTGTCCGATCCGCGCCGGCCGCGATGGCCGGCTGCTGACCGACCCCGACTGGCCCCTGCCGGTGCCCGACTGGCTCCGCCCCGAAGCCCCCGACCCCGAGCGGCCGCGGCCCCGCCGCCGTGAGGAGGGACAACCCTACCACACGGTGCTGATCGACATCGCCCTGATGGAAAAGCGCCTCGATGATGCCCTGCACTGGCTGGATGCGCTTCAAGCCGCCAAGCAGCAGCAGAAACCCGCCCGTTCGGTCGGCTATGTCAGTTCATCGACGATCCCCTGGGCCGACCGGGTCGCCGCGGCGGTAGCGACCAGCCGCCCCGAGCGCGCTCTGGCCATCTACGGTGTCTCGCTGGCCGAGAGCCTCAAGGCGGCCGACCCGAGCGCCTACCAGCGCTGCACCGCGTACCTGAGGATGATGCATCCGATCTACGCCGCGCTCGGACGCGAGGACCAGTGGCATGCGCTGCTGGCCCGCATCCGGGAGGAATACCGCCGCCGGCCCCGCTTCATCGAAATGCTCGACCGGCTCGACCCCCAGCCCATCGTCAAGACCCGTCGCGCCAAGCGCCGCTCGTAAGCCGCGAGCTACCGGCTCGACCGCGGCGGGCGCATCGGCTGCCGTGCGGGCGGTCATCGAGGAGCAACGCCCCATGCCCCCAGCGAACCCCGGACAAGAAAAGGGTCCTGGAACCTTTTCTGGGGCCACCGTGCATCCGCCCTCACCCCAGCCCTCTCCCGGGGGGAGAGGGAGTTGTCTTCAGGGCAGTGTCTCATGCGGCTGGCGCCGCCCCCGCGAGGATGAAACTGTGCCGTGCCGGGGCCGGGCCTCTTTCTCCCCTCTCCCCCCGGGACAGGGGCCGGGGGTGAGGGCAGATTCGGATCCAACCTCCGTGTCTCCCCACACCCCAGCCCTCTCCCGGAGGGAGAGGGGGCCGGATTTTCAGGGCAGGCCCATCATCGCCCACGTGCTGCATCGGCTGTACCTGGCCGGGGCCGAGGTGCTGGCCGCAGCGCTGGGGCGCCGGCTGGGCCGGCCGGACGATGCGGCGGCGCCGTACCGCTTCATCTTCCTCTGCCTGGATGAGATCGGCCCCCTGGGCGAGCAGCTCAGGGCAGAGGGCTTCACCGTCATCGACCTGGCGCGGCGGCCGGGGGTGAACCTGGCGGTGGCCCGGCGCATCGTCGCGGCCTGCCGCGAGCATCGCGTGGCCCTGCTGCACGCCCACCAGTACACCCCGTTCTTCTACGCGGCCATGTCGCGGGCCTGGCCCACGCGGCTGGGGCCGATCATCCGGCCACGCCCGCCCATCCTCTTTACCGAACACGGCCGCCACTATCCCGACTTTCGCCGCCGCAAGCGCATCTGGGCCAACCGCCTTCTCTTGCGTCGGCGGGACCGGGTCACGGCCGTGGGCCACTGGGTGGGCCGGGCGCTGGTGGACAACGAGGGGCTGGCCGCTTCGCGCATCGAGGTGATCCATAACGGCATCGACCCCGAACAGTTCACCCCGGCCGACGAAAGCGCCCGCCGCGCTGCCCGCACGGCGCTGGGCATCGGCCCGGAGCAGCCCGTGGCCCTCCAGGTGGCGCGGTTTCACCCGGTCAAGGACCACGCCACCGCCATCCGCGCCTGGGCGCAGGTGACGAAAGCGGTGCCCGATGCCGTGATCCTGCTGGCCGGTGACGGCGAGCTTCGACAGGAAGCCGAAGCGCTGGGGCGCGAGCTGGGTGTCAGCGAAACCGTCCGCTTCCTGGGCGTGCGCGACGATGTTGCGACGCTGATGGCCGCGGCGGACGTGTTCGTGCTCTCCAGCCTCAGCGAGGGCATCTCCGTCACCTTGCTGGAGGCCATGGCCAGCGGCATCGCCGTGGCGGCCACGCGGGTGGGCGGCAACGGTGAGGTGGTGGCCGAGGGTGAGACCGGGCTGCTGTCGCCGCGCAGCGATCCCGAATCGCTGGCGGCCAATCTTGCTTCGCTGCTCAGCGACCCGGCACGTGCCCGCCAGATGGGCCGTGCCGGCCGTCAGCGCCTGCTTGATCGTTTCACACAGCGCCAGATGCACCAGGCCTACGCGGACTTGTACCGAACGATGCTCGAACCGCTGCATGGTCGGCCCGGCAACGGTCGATGAAGGGGCATTGGGCCGATCCTGCCGGAAGGGCAAACGGGGTAAGATACGCCGCAGGACGCTACCGACGTACCACCACGCCACCGCGACTCGACATGGAGTTGAGGACCGAACCATGCCCACGCATCTCGATCCGCGGCCGTCATTGCCGTCATTGCCGCATTGGCCCCGCATCCTGGCCCTGACCGCCGCCCTGCTGCTGCTCACCGCCGCCGCGCCCGCCGCGGCCGGGGTGGAAAGCCAGGTCCGCGACGCCATCGCCGGACTGGGCCAGACGCGGTCATCGGTGTACATCTACGACATCACCGCCGGGCGCGAGCTGGCCGCCATCAACGCCGATGAGGCCCTCATTCCCGCAAGCAACATGAAGCTGCTGACCAGTGCCGCTGCGCTGGACATGCTCGGGGCCGACTTCCGCTTCCACACCCGGCTGCTGCTGGACAGGGGCGAGGGTGAGACGGCGGTGATCGTCCGCGGCGACGGCGACCCGGCCTTCTGCGACCGCTCGCTGATGCGCGAGCACGGCCTGAGCATCGAGAAGGTGCTCGACACCTGGGCCAAGGCGGTGCGGCGGCGGGACATCGAGCGGATCGACCGGCTGCTGGTCGATGACCGCATCTTCGACCGCCAGTTCACGCACCCATCCTGGTCAACCGACAACATCCACCGCCGCTCCTGGGCGCAGGTGGCGGGCTTGAACTTCTACAACAACACCCTCGACGCGCTCGCCCAGCCGGGCGAGCGCGGCGGGGGCCCGAGCTTCGAGGGCTACCCCCATCCGCCCCACATCACCACCAGCAACCAGGCCAGTACCGGCAACAGCGACATGTTCTGGATGCAGCGCCTGTCCGAAAGCAACCACCTGACTTTCCGCGGCAGCATCCGCACGCCCCAGCGCGCCCCCTTCGAGGTCACGGTCCACGACCCGCCGCTGATCTTTGCCCACCTGTTCGCCCAGCGGCTTCGTGAAGAGGGTATCGCAGTGAAGGCCGTCGGCCGGCCCGAGGCGGGCGAGCGCTTCGAGGATGAGCGGCTGATCGGCCAGTACTTCACCACGCTGCCGCTGGTGCTTCAGCGCTGCAACAGCGACTCGCAGAACGTCTTCGCCGAGGCCCTGCTCAAGCGCATCGGCCACCACTTCACCGGCGAGCCGGGAAGCTGGGACAACGGCGCTGCGGCGATGCGGCACTTTCTTCAGCAGCGCCTGGGCACCTCCGCCGCGGTCGTCCGCATCGCCGATGGCTCAGGCCTGTCGCGCGACAACGCCGTCACCGCCCGGACCATGGTCCGCCTGTTGACCGAGATGCACCGCCAGGACCGCCGGCGCGCCCGCGAGCTGCTGGGGCAGGGCCAGCGCCCGCAGATGCTCTACCGCGCCACCCTCGCCATCGGCGGCCGCGACGGCACCCTCCGGCGCAACTTCCAGAGCCCCATGCAGGGCCACGTCTTTGCCAAGACCGGCTACCTGCGCGGCGTGACCACCCTCTCGGGCTACCTGGTCATCAACCCCGACCTGCCCGACTCCACCGCCGATCTGAGCGATGCCGACCTGGCCGCCTGGAGCCCCAACGAGCACGTGCTCGCCTTCTCGCTGCTTTTCAACAACTACCGCCCCCCCCAGACCCACGCCGACCTTCGCCGCCTCCAGGAACGGATCGTGCAACTGCTGGCCCGCTCGATCCGCCTCGCCCCCGCCGACCAGGCCGAAGACGACCCCCTCGCCGGCAACGGCGCTGCGCCCCAGCCCATCGGCCACCACCACACCACCGCCCCCGACCGCGCCGACCCCTGATCCGGCCGATCCGGGCGGGCCAAGCGGGCGGACGGTCCTGTTGGCTTGCCCATCAGCGTCAATGCCCTGCGTGCAAGGCACTCGCGGGCAAGCTGCCGGTGGCAGGCGGTGCCCGTCCAGTTGCGGCAGGACCGTCACCATCGGGTACCTGTTCTCGAGAAACACCGCCTGGCCGGTCCGATCCTCGGCCCGTTCCCGTGTGCGGAAGTGGCCTGAATGGCCCATCATGGCACATTCCCTGGGATCGCGGCCTCTGGTCGATGGCATCCGCCCCGGCGCCGGCCGCGCTAGGGCCGGGGGTGGGGTGTCATCGGCGCTTCGAGCGCCAGGGGCGTCTTGATGGCCCAGATCACGGCGACACGGTTCTCGGTGGCGGCCACGGTCAGCTCCAGGGGCGCCTGAGCAGGCGGCTGCTGGTCCTCGAGCAGTTCGAGTGCGAACGGTTGCCAGCAGGGGCGCTGCTCCGTGCCGGGGTTGAAGCGGACCGGTTGATCCGACCACCACACCGCATCGAGCACCACGCGGTCTCCCAGCGCCTGTACCTGCCACCGCGGTGACCGCCCCAACATGGCAGGGCCATCTGCGGGCAGGTGGATGACCGCCCGCCATGGTGGGGCACTGAGGCAGTAACGGCTGGCATCGAGTGGTGTCGCGGTGGCATCGACGGAGACATCCTCGCCGATCAGCTCCAACCGCAGCCGCAGGTCGCGGGCATCGAACGAGCCATCGGCCGGCCGGTCCAGGTGCAGGTGGAAGTCGCCACCGTCGCACAGAAGGGTGACCAGCCCCAGCACCCTGTTGCAGTGCTGGGCGCAGCGCAGGTAGCCGCTGGCGAAATCCTCACCGTCCTTGAGCAGACGCACGCGCAGGACCGCGGCCGGGTCTGCTGCGGTGTTGAAATAGCCGATCAGCGGCCGGCGCTGGTTCCACAGTTCGCCGCGATCGGCGCTGGCGAGCGTTGAGGCCGGCCCCAGCCAGGTCGTGGTGGTGATGGCGGCGCGGCCGTGGCCATCGCCGCCATAACGGTGGCGGTGTTCCTGCTGAGGTGGATCGAGCCGGGCGAAACGCCGGGTAAACTGCTCGGGACAGGGCCGCGGCTCGATGCCGGTCTCCAGCAGGCTGTAGGTGGGGCCGCCACAGCGCGGGTGGACCGGCAGGGGCGCGGGCAGGCGGTCGTTGAGCCAGGACACCGTTGCCGGCAGCAGGCGATCGCAATAGGCCCGCGCGTGCGGCCCGGCCCATTGCTGCGTGGGCGGGTGGAAGTGCTCGGCGATGGCGCGCCATGCGAGCTGTCGCAGGCCTTCAGCCGCCTCCCGCACGGCCCGGTCATCGCTGAGCTGAAGCGCGCGCTCGGCTTCGAGCACGGTGACGATCGTGTAGGTGGGGCTGTTGTACTCGCTGAACCCGCCGGTGCGCGATGCATGGTCAAAAACGCGTTGGAGCCGCCTTCGCCCGTAGGCCAGCAATCGCGACTCGTCGAGCAACTCGCCCGCCAGGGCGGTGACCACCGCGCCCATCACGGCGATGTTCGTGTAGCCGGGTTGCACGTTGCGTCGGAAGATGGCCCACGCCGCGTGGCCGAGAGCTTTGCGCATCGCCTGCTTGAGCCCGGATTCAAGCGAGTCGGCCTGGGCCTTAAGCATCAGCGCCAGGCGGGCGCCGCAGAAGTCGGCCCAGTTCCAGTCCGGCGGCGCCATCGACGCAACGGGCTCTTCCAGGTAATAGGGCCAGATGCCATAGGTCGGCTCGCAGGGGTCGGTCACCTGCAGGCTCAGCACGCGGGCGATGATCCGCTGCGCCCGGGCAATCCGCTCATCCCCGCCGCGCTGAAGCAGCAGGATCGCATAGTCCAGGGAGGCACGCACCTCGTGAGCCGATCGACCCACGGCCAGGGTCGAGTGGTAGTTTCGGCGCTCCAGCCGGGTGCACAGCATTTCGTGCTCGGCGCTGAACTGTGCTTCGAGCTGATCGACAATGGCGTCGATGCCGGGCCGGACCGGATGACTTTCAGCGCCGGGGGTGGTGCTCATGCTTCTCACCTTCATTCGAAGAGGAGGCCACGGGGCCGACCTCGCCGCGGGAAACAGGGGACATACCTCTTGCCTCCCTGGCTTACCAACGTTACGCCACCACCATGCCGCACACCACCCGCGCTTCGGTCGGCGAGTTCTGTTAACAAGTCATCAACCTTGGCAACGCCCGTGCCGTCGCGTTCCACGAGGACGGCGACGACCAAACCTTCCTCGATCTCGCCGCCACCACTTGCGAGCGGCTGCCCATGCGGGTGGCGGGTTTCTGCCTGATGCCCAACCCTCGTCAGTTGCGGCGGTTGCCGTTGACCTGCCGGTTGATCAGTCCGTCTTCGGTGAGCCTCTGAGGATGCGCACGAGCTGGCGGATTGCCCTAAGGTGATAGGCGGCGTGCGGGATGGTGGCCATCGTGCCCCGCAGGAACATCTCGTCCGACCAGTCGCTGTGCCGCTCAATCGCCTGGTACAGCGTGTGGTACTGCCGGCGCAGCTCAGCCTGCAACCGCTTCCATTGCTCATCATCGACGGTCTGCACCGCCCAGCTCTGCTCCCAGCCCTGCTCGGGCACTTCGCCGCGAAAATACGTGTTGGCAAATGCCAGGCTCCAGCGCAGGTTCTCGGTGTGGGCGGCGATCGTGTTGCCGGCCTCGATGGCGGGTGTCGAGGCTTCCCTGGCCGTCAACTGAGCCAGCGTGCCAAAGAGGCCGGCGTTGGGATCGCCGTACGTGACGAACCAGGTCCATGCTTCGGCAGGGCCTTCATAGGCCTCGGCGAACAGGTCCAGCACGGCCTGGCGAAAGCGATCAATGTTCATCGTGCTCATACCTGGCACCCCTGAAAACACCTTCTTCATGGTAACCGCTCGCGGGCGGCCATCGCGCAGGGTGAATAGAGCGAGACCCATCGAGCGAGGGCTTCGACAGCGCTCCGCCCCAGACCCACCGCTCACGCTGGGCAGGTTGTCGCGCCGGTCCACGCACACCAGGCGCCGCGGGCCGGTCCAGTGACGGCCCAACCGGCGAAGGCAGGCCAACTCCTGCCAGCCCGGATTCGCCGCATCTGCATTTATAGCCATGTCGCACGTCGCGGGCACTTGCGGACAAGCCGCCAGTGGCGCCCGACGCCCGACCGACCGGCCCCCCGGATTTGACAGGCGGCGGAAAACTCTTAATTTGGTTTTTCCGCCCGGTGGCCCTGTGCCCTGCCAGCCCCTGCGATGGCGGCGCCGTGGGTGCGGCGATCGGTTGGCAGGTTGCACGCGGGGAAAGGCCAGGCCCCCGGCCGCCTGCCCCGCGGTCCCCGCCACCGGGGCGTCCTGCCCGCATGGGTGGACCTTCACCGCCGCGGCGGCGCCGGCAGGCGACAGCCGCCGATGCGCCCGGCCGCGGCGACTTCACGGCATCCGCCTGACTCCCCGACTTACCGACATTGCCCGCTTCCGCCGCGCGGCGGGCGCGGGGCACCGCGATCACCCAACCCCCTACTCGGAGACTTTCACCATGGCCCTCAAGGTCGGCATCAACGGTTTCGGACGCATCGGACGCCTCGTGTTCCGCGCTGGGCTCGAGCACCAGGGCGATATCGAGTTCGTCGGCATCAATGACCTGTTCCCGCCCGAGAGCCTGGCGTACCTGCTGCGCTACGACTCGGTCCACGGCCGCTTCCCCGGCACCGTCGAGGCCACGGACGAGGGCATCGTCGTCAACGGCAAGCTCATCCCCACCACCGCCGAGCGCGACCCGGCCAGCCTCAAGTGGAGCGAGCTCGGGGCCGACTACGTCGTCGAGTCCACCGGCCTGTTCACCGACCACGATAGCTGCGGCAAGCACGTCAAGGCCGGCGCCAGGCGGGCGATCATCTCCGCCCCGACCAAGACGCCCGAGCAGGTGCCCACCCTCGTCATGGGCGTCAACGAAGGCAGCTTCGACCCCGGCAAGCACACCGTGGTCTCCAACGCCTCCTGCACCACCAACTGCCTGGCGCCCATCGCCAAGGTGGTGCACGATGAGTTCGGCATCGTCGAGGGTCTGATGACCACCGTCCACGCCGTCACCGCCACGCAGCCGACCCAGGATGGCCCCAGCCGCAAGGACCTTCGCGGCGGGCGCGCCGCCGGGGTCAACACCATCCCGGCCTCGACCGGCGCGGCCAAGGCCGTGGGCCTGGCCATCCCCGCCCTCCAGGGCAAGCTCACCGGCATGGCCTTCCGCATCCCCACGATCAACGTGTCCGTGGTCGATCTGACCGTCCGCACGGAGAAGAGCACCAGCTACAAGGACATCTGCGCGAAGATGAAGGCCGCCAGCGAGGGCGCGATGAAGGGCATCCTCGGCTACACCGAAGACCCCGTGGTCTCGACCGACTTCATCCACGATGCCCGCAGCAGCATCTTCGATGCCGACGCCGGCATCGAGCTCAACGGCAACTTCTTCAAGCTCGTGAGCTGGTACGACAACGAGTGGGGCTACTCCTGCCGCGTCATCGACCTGGCCCTGCACATGGCCAAGGCCGACGGCATCAAGTAACACCCGTTCCGCCAACCCCTGCCACTTTTTCCCTCCCGAAGGCCGCCGCTGCCCACCGGCGGCCTTTTTCATGCGCGGTGGTTCGGCGCGCGCTTCGACCGGCGAAGCTGCTCGAGCACCCGCTCAAACTCCTGCCACCGCGCTCACCCCCCACACCACGGCGGTGGTGAATGCCGCCACGCTCGCACCCGTCACCAGCAGGGCCAGGCAGCAGCCGGCCTTGCGGCCGATCATGCGCTGGCGGCCGGCCCGGGTCAGCGGCACACCCATCTTCCGCGACAGCCGCCCCTTCGCCGCCGACACTCCCGTCGCCCGCCGCCAGGACCAGGAAAACCCGTGCTTTCGCCGTGCTGCCATGAATGCACCTCCGGTTGCCGTCCCATGGTGGGGCCCCTGCAACGCCCGGGCCCTGTTCATCAATGGGGCATGATACCCCCATCCCGGGCCCACGACCGCCGGCCGCGGGCCTGCCCGATGCTCCATGCCCCCTTTCGCGGATCGTGGCTGTCCGCTCGTGTTCCCGCCCTGGGCCGGCCGCGCTGGTGGACAAGCCGCCGTGGCGGCCGCGCGGGGGCTTTGAGCGGAGGCCCCGGGGGACGTATGATCTGACCCGTAACGCCCCAACCGGAGATGCACACATGGCCGCCGCCCCAACCGATCGCCGATATTCGACCTCGCACGAGTGGCACAAGCTCGAGGAAGATGGCCTGGTCAGCATCGGCCTGACCCAGTTCGCCGTCGATGAGCTGACCGACATTACCTACGTCGAGGTCAGCCAGGGTGAAGGCCCGGTCAAGGCCGGCGAGGCCATCGGCGAGGTCGAGTCGGTCAAGGCCACCAGTGACATTTACTGTGGGATCGATGGCACCCTCGTCGCCGTCAACGAGCGGCTGGCCGAGCACCCGGAACTGCTCAACGAAGACCCCTTCGCAGAGGGCTGGATCGTGAAGGTCAAGCCCGACGACCCCGCTCAGCTCGATGCCCTGCTCAGTGCTGAGGACTACGAGAAGCAGTGCGCCGGCTGACCGCCCCGCCCCCGCGCGATGCGCCCGCCCAAGCCGCCCTGGAACCACCGCATGATCGTCGATCTCTGCGCCCATGTCTGGGACAACCCCGAGCAGCTCGGCCCCTGGGCCGCGCAGCGCCTGCGAGAGGAAGAGGCCGAGCCATGGCTGCGGCCCCACCCCACCCCGCAGGCACTGGGCCAGGCCATGCAGGTGGTCGACCGGGTCCTGGTCCACGGCTTTACCAGCCGGCTGCTGGGGGCGGAAGTGCCCCTGGAGCGTCTGGCCACGTTCATCGAGGTCTGCCCGGACAAGTGCCTGGGGGTGGTCGGCCTCGACCCCATGGCCCCCGACTGGCAGCCGCGCCTGCGCGATGCGCTGGTGGCGGGGATGGTGGGTGTGAGCATCAGCCCCGCAGCGCAGGGCTTCCACCCCTGCCACTCCGAGGCCATGGCCCTTTACGAGCGCTGCGAGGGTGAGGGGTTGCTTCTGTATATCCAGCCGCGGGTCAACATGGCCCCGCAGGCGGTGATGAGCTTCGCCGACCCGGCCCACCTCGACGAGGTGGCCCGCACGTTCCCGGGCCTGAAGATGGTCATCGGCGGGCTGGGCCGGCCGTGGCTGGACCCGACCCTGGCCCTGGTCCAGAAGCACGAGAACGTCTGGACGGACCTGGCGGGCCTGGTCGAGAAGCCCTGGCCGCTGTACCAGGCCCTTGTCCACGCCGCCCAGCACCGCGCCCTGGACCGCATTTTGCTGGCCAGCGGCTTTCCCTTCTGCCAGCCGCAGGAGGCGATCAGCAATCTCTATTCGATCAACAATTTCTCCCTGGGCACGCAGTTGCCGACGGTGCCGCGCCAGCAGTTGCGCGGTATCGTCGAGCGCGATGCGCTGGCGCGGCTGGGCCTGGGGCCGGCATCGACCTCGGCCGGTGACAACGGCGCCCCCGAGTCCCCCACCCGCTCGGCCGATGCCACGGACGCGGCCGCGGATGAGCGCGACCGCACCCATCCCCCCCCTTCCCCCCAGCCCGCCCGCAGCCCGCTTCCGCCCGTCCGCGAGCCTGCCGATGCGCCCTGACCCGCATCCGAATCGAGCCCTGCAACGCCGCGGTTCCCGCCCCGGCCGCATTGCCGGGTGCGGTCTGCTGGCGGTGCTGCTGACGGTGGCCTGTGCCTGTTCGGGGCTGGATCAGGGGCTGGCCAAGCTCACCGGGCCACGACGGCCGGGCGCGGAGTTGACCCTCGAGAGCCTTGTCGGCCCTCACCGGCTCACCACCCGCTTCGACCACGCGGTCTATAGCTATCAGACGCCAAGCAATGTCACAATCGTGCTCATCAGCGGCGAGCTCGACCAGCCCGAGCAGGTGGCCGTGGTCCGCATGATGTGGCGGCCACGCGCCGGGCGCACCCCGGTGACCCGAGGGTCCACCAACGCCACGGTGCATCACATCGTGTTCGCGGGCGAACATGAAGCGGGGGTGTACCAGGGGGCGGGGTTCCTCTTTCCCCTGGCCGATGCCGGCGACCGGCTCTTCCGGGCCGAGCTTCGCCAGATGCGCATGGCCCTGCACGATGCCAGCGGCCGGTTCGCCGACCCCCTCGGCCGCAGCGACCTCACCGGCCGCATCGTCGCCGAGCTCGATGAGGCGGCGGTGCGGGAGCAGGTGCGCCGGGTGAACCAGCGGCTGGAGCCGCGGCTGGGCTACCCGCGTCTGGTTGACGCCGGGCTCCAGCCGTGGACCTCGCCGCTCCCAGCAGGTCCGGTAGGCGCCCCGGACCCCTGACCCCGGCCCCCGGACTAGGATTTTTCCTAGGACTGGACAAGTGGCCCATCGGCCGCTATATTGAGGGGCGTATCGCGGAGTCCGCTCTTGCCAATGGCCCCTTCCGTCGATAGCACTCGTTTTGGAAGCCGGCGACCGTCGTCGGTGCGTTTCTCTGTTCGTGACGCCCACGTCACAAGCTAGGCCCTGTTATCGATCCTGTCTTGTCCGTGGCTCACCTGTCTGGAATTTCGGCAATGAAAATCTATGTGGGCAACCTCAACTACTCGACCAATGAAGATTCGCTTCGCGGCCTGTTCAGCAACTACGGCAGCGTCGACGATGTGGCCGTGATCACCGACCGCGAAACCGGCCGCCCCCGCGGCTTCGCGTTCGTGACCATGAGCAACGACCAGGAAGGCAAGGCCGCCATCGAGGCGACCAACGGCACCGAATTCGAGGGTCGAACCCTCAACGTCAACGAGGCTCGGCCTCGTGAGAACCGTGGCGGCGGCGGCGGTGGCGGCGGCGGCTACAGCCGTGGCGGCGGGCGCGGCGGGCGCGACCGCGACCGCTGGTAATCCACCCCGCAACCTGCATCCGCCTTCACCGCCGACTGGCATCGACGCCGCCCACCGGCGGTAAAGGCAGGCCTCAACCCCCAACAACACAACACCTGGCAAGAGCCGCCCGCCGGACCGACCTCCGGCGGGCGTTTTTTATGCCCAGGGGCCCAAGTGGTATCCACCCGGCCTGCTGCCCGCCGCGGCGGTCGGGCATTGAGATGTCCAGGAGCACGACAATGAAGATGCGCGAAAGTGGCATGCCGGAGGAACAGGTGTGGTCGAGCTTCTTCTCGCCCCGGCAGACCCTGGAGAAGCTCGGGCTGACCGCCTCGTGCGGGGATGTGGTGGACTTGGGCTGCGGCTACGGGACGTTCACTCTCCCCGCCGCGCAGGTTGTGCGCGGCATGGTCCACGCGCTGGACATCGAGCCGGACATGGTGGCCGTCACGTTGCACAAGGCGCAGCAGGCGAAGCTGGGCAACGTCCGGGCCAAGCAGCGCGACTTCGTCGCCGAGGGCACCGGACTGCCCGATGCAAGCGTCGATTACGCGATGCTGTTCAACATCCTGCACTGCGAGCAGCCGCTGTCGCTGCTGCGCGAGGCCTGGCGCGTGCTGGCACCCGGCGGGCGGCTGGGGATCATGCACTGGAACCACGATGCCTCGACCCCGCGCGGTCCCTCGATGGACATCCGGCCCCGTCCCGATCAGTGCCGGGCATGGGCGCAGGAGGCTGGGTTCCAACTGGCGATCCCGCACAGGATCGACCTGCCGCCGTACCACTACGGCTGGGTCATGGAGAAGCGATGAACAACCCGCCCGTTCCAAACCACCCCCTGGACGGGCCGACGACCTTACGGCCCGATGCCCTTCGTGCGCGGGACTTCGCTGGCCTCTGCCACCCCCCCCAAGTCGGCGCGAGCCGGGTAACCGGCGCGAGATGGCAGGGACTGGCACACCCGTTCGCCGCGTGGCAATAGGCGCTGATCGCCGGGCGTTGTGTCCCGGTGGCAGGCGCCAATGGGACGGAGGTGGTCCATCCGCACCGATCATGGCCGGCACGGGACCGCCTCCAGCACGCGACATCTTGCCCGGAAACCAGGAGCACGAACATGACCATGAAGCGCACGTTCCTTGTGGCCGCGGTGGCCCTGGTGCTGACCGCGGCGGGGGGGGTCGAAGCCGGCCGGTACTCGGCCTTCACCAACAGGGCCGCACGGGGGCCGCACATGGATGTGGTCGCGGCGACGTACTTCGGCAGCCAGAGCCTCGAGGCCTTCATCGATGCCGGCTCCCTGCCCGGTGGCCGCATCGTGGCCTTCGGCAATGCGTGGGGGCCGCAGTTTCCCGATGCGGTCGAGCCAACGGTGCTGGGCAGCGGTGAGCACCGCGGGCTCGATCACGGCACCGGCCGCCGCGGGCCCAGCCTCGAGAACCCCGACATCGCCGGCATGTTGGTCTTCTACAACAACGACCTGAGCCGGGTGCAGCGCGTGGTGCGGTTCGACTGGGGGGTGGCCAGCCTCTCCCGCGGCGCGGTGGGGCCCGACGGCGATGCGATCTACATCGCCGGCCGCGCCACCGAGGCCTTCCGCGACGTGGCGCGGCGGGCGCGGGTGTTCAACACGCAGCAGCCGCCGGAGGCTGAAGGCCGCGGCGCCTACGAGTACGAGGGGGTGACCGTGCCCGGCGACGTGTTCTTGGCGCGGCTGGATGCCTCGGGTCGGCGATTCGAATGGGTTTGGGTCCTCGAGGGGATGCGAAACCCGCCGCGGGAGTTGTGGGTCGATGCCGAGGGCGCGCTCTATGCCGACCTCGATGGGCTTCGCCGGGTCTCGCCCGATGGCCGCAGCATCGACCGCCTGGCTACGGCCTGGGGTGAGGACAACCGCGACCGCCACCTTCGCAGCGGCGGGCCGCGCAGCTACCTGGCCGTGCATCCCCGCGATGGCAGCTACTACTTCGGCGGCGACCGAAACACCCACACCGGCCGCCAGCCGTGGCGCCAGCCGTTCCTCTATGGGTTCAACTCGGCCGGTGAGCGCCAGTTCGTGCTGTGGGAGTGGCCGCCGCGCGACCATGCCTGTGGCGGGGGCGGCTCGGGGCTGTGCTCGGACTCCTCGCCGCGGGTGATGGACTTCGACGGCGATGGCAACTTCATCGTCGGCGGCTGGTCCGACGGGGGCAACAGCGTCTTCGGCCGCCAGCCCACGGACATCGACCGCACCCGACCCTCCAGCCGCTTCGGCATGAGTGCCTGGGGCATGCGCGCGGCCAACTCGCTGACCCACATCATGCGCATCGAGCCCGAGACGCTGGATGTGATCGACTACAACCTCTGGGTGGCCTACGTCCCCATGACCTTCGACAGCCAGCGCCACCGCGGCGCGCCAAATCACGCGGGCATCTCGCAGTTGATCGCGCTGGGCGACGGCGCGGTGGCCTTCACCGGCGGTGCCGCCACCGGCCTGATCCAGACGCCCAACGCCTTCTACGAGCATCCCGACGATGGCCGCCGCTATGGCGGGCGGTATGCGGCGGTGTTCAGTGCCGACTTCGGCAGTCTGCTGTTTTCCAGCTACCTGCCCGGCTGCGACGATGTGCGACTCGGCCGCGCACGCGATGGGCTGCTGGTGGTCAGCCGCTCCCGCGGCGATGATGGCCGCGATGACGGCGCCACGCCCACCCCGACGGTCAACGCGGTGCAGGAAGACAAGCGCGGCGAGTGGGATGCCCACATCATCCTGCTGAGCTCCCCGCAGCAGAACCAGGGCGCTGCCCGCCGCTGAGCCTGCACTCGGCCGACACCCGGCCTGACCCGCCACGGCCGGCGCTGCCTTGCCGCAGGGCCGGCCCTTCAGCGATGCGTTGCAGAAAAGAACCGACCCCGACATGGAGTCGCCCCGTGAACGTCACGACCAGACACAACCGGCTGCTGCTGTACCCATGGCCTCTGGCATGGGCCGTCATCCTCGCTCTGACCACCGCCCCGGCCGCGGCCGCGGCCGACGGGCCCGTTGACCTTCCCCCACGGCCGCAGGCCCCGGGCATCATCGAGATCGAGCCGATCGATGCCGATGGCCTCATCGCCGACCTGCCCACGGTCGAGTTCGCCGATGACCAGACCCCGCGAAGTTGGCTGTCGGCCTGCCCTACGGGCGGCGAGGTGGCCGAGCAGGTTGCAAGCGCCCTGGCCGAGGGCGACCGCGACCGGTGGGAACAACTCGATGGCTCCTTCCAGCCGCTGGCGCCCGAGCACCTCATCGAACAGACCTGGCCGGACTGGAAGGATGCCATCAACCTGCGGGCGCTGGGCGACAACCGCCCGAACATCACCTCGACACACATCACCGTCATCCGCAACGACCGCGAGCGGATCGTGCGCATCTGCCACGGCGCGGCGGGGATCAACGTACACGCCCACGTGTGGCTCAACGGCACCGTTGCCCCGCACGGCGGCTTTGCCCGCCTCGAGCCGGGCCTCTACATCATGGTGGTGCGGGCCAACCACGGCCGGCGCTCGCACTGGATACCGTGGACCTTCGCCTATCTTGCCCCGCGGCTGACCGAGGTCACCGGGCAGCAGATCGAACAGTTGCACGCCTGGCGGCTCTCGCAGTGGGAGAAGACCGTGCAGGGCTCGAAGGCCGATGAGGCCGCCATGCTGGCCGCGATTCGCTTCAAACCCGAAACCATCCGCGGCAAAGAAGGGTTCTTCCGCATCGGCCAGAGCGAAAACGGGCGATGGTGGCTGATCGATCCCGATGGCAACGCCTTCTACCACAAGGCCGTCACCGGCCTCAACGCCGGCGGCATGGGCGGCCGCCGGGCCAACCGCCCGCCGGTCGATCCCGACACCGTGGAGCAATGGCTCGATATCCTCAGGGAAGCGGGCTTCAACACGCTCGGCTCGTGGACCACGCCCGAGTTCTTCGAGCAGGGCATGCCCTTCACCGAGATCATCGAAGGCTACTACGTCGGCCCCTGGCTGCACGGCGACCGCTACCACACCGGCGGCATCCCGGACGTGTGGGACCCGCGATGGGCCGAGAACGTCGACGCCAAGTGCCGCGAATTGTGCACGCCGCTGCGCGACAACCGGGACCTCGTCGGCTACTTCCTGGAAAATGAACGCGGCTTCCGCGAGTGGCTGCGGCCGGGCGAGCGGATCATCGCCCGTTCGCCCACCTTCCGGCCCGGCGGCCCGATCGATGAGCGGGAGGGGCTTCGCCTCGCCGCCGAGCCGCAGTTCGACACCCGCGGCCTGGCCCTGCTTCAATATTGCCTGACGCTCGCTGATGACACCATGCCGGCCTACAAACGGGCATGGCAGTTCGTGCTCGAGCGACACGGCGGCATCGAGCAGGTGGGCCGGGCATGGGGCATCGAACTGGGCTCACGGCAGGACCTGCGCAACCTGACAGCACGGGGTGAGATACTCATCTCCGAAGGCTATCTCGAGGACCTCGATGCGTTCGTGCGCCTTTGGGTCGAGCAGCACCACCGCATCATCGTCGAGGCGATCCGCCGTTACGATCCCAATCACCTGATCCTGGGCATGCGCCACGGCGGCACGCCGCACCCGAGCGTGCTCGAGGTCGAGGCCGAATGGACGGATGTGGTCTCGCGCAACAACTACCGGGCCGAGTTCTTCGAGGCATTCGACCACATGTACCACCTCCAGGGCCGGCCCATCCTCAACGGTGAGTTCGGCACCGTCACCGATTCCTTCTACTGGGTGCGAAACCCCATCGAGCCCCCCGGCGGCCACACCCCGCCGCAGCGCCGGGACCTGCGTGCCCGCGATGCGATGGACCGCATCTTCGCCCACCCCGGCGTGGTGGGCGTGAGCAAGTACCGCTGGTACGGCCCCGGCGCTGACAAGATGTGGAACCCCCGCACCGAAAGCCCCCACTGGGAGAAGATCAACGGCCTGCGCTGGCACAACCACCGCGCGGTGAGCATCGCCGCGGCATCCAACCAGCCGCCGCCGCAAACCAACCCAGCGCCGCACGGCCAGTACTTCCTGGCCCTGCACGATGGCGTGGTCAGCGTGCGGCGACTGCCACCGGCCACCGAGGCAGATGAGCCCAGCGAACGCATCAACCCGAGCATGCTCATGATCGGCCTGATCGCCCGCGAGGGCGACTGGGACGGCACCGTCTACGGCAACGGCATCCGCGGCCGGGTCACGGACGTCAGCAGCGACGATGGCGCCTACACGATCAACATCGAAATCGAGGCCCGCCCCGGTCTGCTGACCGGCCTTCGCGGCAAGGGCGAATACGCCCTGCAACTTCGGCCGCGCGGCACCGACCTGATCGGCAGCTTCAAAGGGACCTGGAACCAGCGCCCCGTCCAGGGCCGCGCCGTCGGCCACCGCCACCGCCCCCTGCCCGACCCCGAGTTGTAGTACTTCGACCATCCTTCCAGAGTGGGTTTGCATGGGTGGCCTGGTCAGCGGTCTGCCCTGAAAGTGACTCCCTCTCCCTCCGGGAGAGGGCCGGGGTGAGGGCAGACACGCAGGACGGGTCCGAATCTTCCCTCACGCCCGGCCCCTCTCCCGCCCCCGGGAAGGAGAGAGGGGGGAAAGAGCCACCCGCGATTTTCATCGTCGCGGGTGCGGCGCCGCCGCATGAGACACTGCTATGAAAATCCCCCCCCGAAAGGAGCAGGTAGTAGGGTGGATATCGCGAGACTTTGCGGGCGACGGCTTCGACAGCGCTCCGCGTTAAACCCACCAATGAGGCGTGGCGACCGCGACAGGCGCCGGGGGGCCTTGCACTCGGTATGCAAGTGGCGAGCGCGGGGTGCCACTGGTGGCTTGTCCACCAGTGCGTATCGGGTACCCCAACGGCACTGGCGGACAAGCCACCGGTGGCACCAGAGGCACCCGTTTGCCATGCCCCGATTTTCATTCTCCCGGATGGATGCCGTGCCTGGTCGGTCAGCGGCAGACCGGATGGAAAAAGGCTCGCCCCGGTCCACGGGGGGCGAGCCTTTCGCGGTTACCCCGGCCATCCCGGGTTCCGTAGGACGGCCGTGGGGTCGCCTGCGAGGTCGCAGCATGGCGTTGACATGCGGCGAATCAGAAGTCGACACCGATGGTGGCGTGCCACAGCGGCTTGAAACGCTCACTGCCGGTGGCGATGCCCGCGCCCAGCGCCGATGGCGCGTTGCCGATCCACATCAGGCTCAGCCCCATCTCGATGCTCCATTCACCGAACTCCTCCGGAATCAGCGCCGTCAGAGGCATGCCCAGGCCAAGATCAAGCGTCACGAACCCCCAGTCGCGGTTGTTCACGCCCGTACCCTGGTAGAAGTCCTTGTACGACCAGCCCAGTGTGGAGCCGATGCTCGCGGTGATGGGCAGGTCCTCCCCCAGCGCGGTAAATTCGTAGTCCGCCTCGATGTTGAACTCACCGTAGACGCCGCGGTCGGCGCCGGATGAGGGGTTGGTGGTCTCGACGGCGATGAGCTTGTACATCGACAGGCCCAGACCGTCGATGTCCGCGCCCAGGATTTCCAGCAGATTCCCTGCGTCGTAGCCGATCTTCGCAACGAACTCCTGAGTGTCGGTGCCCGCCACCGTCGCTGAGGGGAAGGTATAGAAGATGTAGTGAAGATCGAGATCGAAACCCCAGGGCATCTCGATCCCGGTGCCGAGGGTGTAATCGACCTCGAAGATCGCACTGCTTCCGCCGGCCACACTTGTGGCACCACCATCGTGCAGGCTCATCCACGCGTTCAGGTAAGGCCGCAGCGCCACATCCTCGCCCATCACTTCGCCTTCCCAGACCCTGAAGCCGACCTCGAACTCCGGCTGGAAGATCGCCCCTTCATTCTCCTGTGCGATGCCGCGCCAGTAGTAGTCGGTGGTGATGGTGAATCCGAGATGGGCATCAACCTTCTCACCGATCGGCGGCCCATCGGCGTGTGTCACACCGGTCGCACCCAGAAGGCCGCCGATGGCCATGGCGCCGGCGACGAAGCAAGTGGGTTTACCTTTGAAGCGTTCTGTCATGGTCTGTCTCCTGTACCACTGAGATGGCTGGAACAACATCTGCCTGACCGCAAGCTCGGGCGCATCGAGGCAGTGTGCGATCGTCCACGCGACGATTCACACGCCGCATCGAAGCAAACACGGTGCCATGGCGCGCCGTTGCTCGCCACCGCCGCAAGAGGCCGCCTGGAGGCCCAAAACGGCTGTTTCGGGGCCGCGATCGCCCGCTCCGTACTGTCCTGTGAGGCACGAGGACTGCACATTGAACGGGCAAGTTGATGCGACTGCCCACACATTGCGCGCCCCCCGGAATCCGTTGCAGACGCGCCCGACTCATTTCAGGTCGATCCGCTGAGTGGTCCTCCCGGCCGCCACAGCCGCTTTCGCCACGAGGGCCGGTCATGCAATAACGGTCCTTCGACGCAAGACGCCATGATCCCCTCCAGACGATGGTCGCCCCAACCATGACAGCTGCAGGGCAAAATCGACCCCCGGGGAACATGGGCTGAGCACAGACGGACAGGGGTTGATCCAGATGCCTCCCCGCGACTCCTCCGCCTCCCCCTCTCGAGCCCCAACGTCCTCCATCGCGCGGCACGGTCCCGCACTTGACAAAGCCGGATCATACAAGGGAGCCGGAGCCGGCCGGGCTGCCGCCGTGGCTGAGGCACCACTGGCCGATCATCCGCACCCGTTCGATGGCCTCCTGCGTGCCCGCCTGGGGCACCTCATCCGAGACGCCCAGCACCAGCCGGGGATGGAACAGCGACACGATCTTCTCGACGCATTCCATGAGCTGCTCGCGGCTGAACTGCTCCAGGAACAGCACCGCGGGGATGCCATCGAGCAGGACCTTGTCGCCGATGTGCTCGGCGATCTCCTCGAGCGTCATGTCCCCCTGCGGCCGGGGCGTGAGCGCCTCGACGCCGTCGTGGGGCAGGTGGCGGACGTAGTGGAGCATGTGGCGGAAATAGCCGTCGATATGGATGTGGGTGAAGATGCCCGCCCCCCCGCCCCGGCGAAGCTGCTCGCAGCGGCGGGTGTAGAACGGCATCAGGTACCGCTCCCAGTACCGCGGCGAGAGCAACTGCTCGTGGATGTTCTCACCGAAGTTGATGATGCGAAGCCGGTCACTGGCCGCGAGCTGCTCGTAGAGCCCATCGTAGGAGTCATCGATGGCCCGCATCGTGTCCTCGACAAGCGAGGGGTAGTCGGCCAGGGCGTAGATCAGGTCCTCGAGCTTCATCCACTGCTGCGCCAGGGCCTGGTAGGGGCTCTTGGGCACCCAGAAGCTGCCCCAGCCGCGCTCACCGATGAACCGGTCGCCGATGAGGAACTTTTCTTCAGAGAAGTGCCACGTGGTGTGCGCAAAGAGCCAGCGCAGCTTCCGCAGATCGTCGGGCGTCTTCACCGGAAAAGCCACCTCGCGCCACACGTGCTCGCTGGTCAGCTCGTGGCGCTCGATCAGCTCGCCGAAGGGTGTCTGGAAGGTGCGCACCATTTCGGTGCCATTTTCCCGCCTCTCCACCCGCACGCTTTCATCGAAGCGCTGCTCGATCGGTGAGGGCTGGCCGGTGTAGTAGTCCACCGTCCGCATCGAGGCGTGGGCGTAGTCGTAGAGCTGCGGCAGCGTCAATCCCTCATATGCCGCGGGCATCGTCCCGTTGCGCTGATTGAGCCAGTACCACGGCTCGAAGCGAGGCTGCCAGAACACGTGAGGAATCGGCCTGCCCTCAAACACGGCGACATTGAGCTCACGTCGGTTCATGGTCTGTTCCTGTGCCATTGCCGCCATTGTACCCGCCCCCCCGGCCACGGATGGCCAGGCCCA